>NZ_WKCD01000142.1:0-13475 GCF_021606625.1 Pseudomonas sp. PA-4-8C | reverse complement strand
GATTTGGGGGGCCGCCGCCACGCGCCATCCATGGCGCGGGGCGGCTAAACCGGCATCCCTGCCGGTTTACCCCCCAAATCCCTGTCGAATTCCGGCCAGCGTGGTTTAACGGGGCGCCTGAGATCAAAAGCAGATCAAGATCAAGAGCGGCTCGCTTCGCATCGTAGTTACCGTCGACCGCCTTCGCAGGCAAGCCAGCTCCCACCTCTGACCGAGGTCATTTCAGCTCATTTGAGCCCTCCACACGCTTGTAAACCCCGCTTTGACAGGCTCTGCCCGTAACCCTGTCACAGAACCGTCACGCCCCATCCCTAGCTTGCCCTCCCAGTTGCCGGGCCTCTTGCCTGGCGCCAACGGATTCTTGGGGAGGGTTTCATGTACAAGCGCACCGGGCTCGTCAGCTTTACGCTTACCGCCTTGGCCCTGGCGATAGCCTGCGAGCGGGTCAATGCCGCCGAAGCGGCCACCACCGAGCATGTCGATGTGGTCGGCCAAGCCGCTGCAATCGACAGCGCCCTCAAGGAGCAGCGCTCTTCCGATAGCATCAAGAGCGTGGTGCATGCTGACGGCGTCGCGCAGTTGCCGGATGAGAACGTTGCCGAGGCGGTGCAGCGCTTGCCGGGCATCAGTGTTGAACGTGACCAGGGCGAAGGTCGCTTTGTGAGCGTGCGCGGCCTGGGTCCGGACCTCAACAGTGTGACCATCAACGGCACCCTGGTGCCCTCGCCTGAGAGCGAGCGCCGTGCCGTGGCCCTTGATGTTCTGCCTTCGGAATTGGTGCAGTCGTTGTCGGTGATCAAGACGCTCACACCGGACATGGACGCCAACTCCCTGGGCGGCACTGTTGATGTGAAGAGCCTGTCGGCGTTCGATCACAAGGGCCTGTTCTACACCGGCAGCACTGAGGCCAGCTACGACAAGAACACACACCAGACCAGCCCGAAATTCTCCGGCGCCGCCAGTAACCGGTTCAGCCTCGGCGACGGTATCGACAACTTTGGCGTGGCCGCGGCGCTCAGTTGGCAGAAGCGTGATTTTGGCTCGGACAACGTCGAAACTGGCGGCGCCTGGGACTTTACCAACGGTGCCCGGCTCAACGAATTCGAGCAGCGCGACTACGACATCAGCCGTGAACGCGCCGGTGGTGGCCTTAACTTCGATTACACGCCCGATGACTTGAGCAGCTACTACCTGCGCACGCTCTACAGTCGCTACAAGGACACCGAAACCCGTAACGCTGCCACCCTAGAGTTCGCTGACCCGCAAGCGCCCGGCGAATTGGGCGAAGTCGAGGGCAAGCGTAAGCTCAAGAACCGTGAGGAAACCCAGCAAATCCAGTCCTACGTATTGGGCGGTGAACGCATGCTCGGCCTGTGGACCCTGAGCGGCCAGGCCGGGTACAGCCGTTCCAGCGAAGACAGCCCGGGGCATATTGCCGGTGCGACCTTCGACGGCGGTGACTTTGCCGACAGCGGCTTTTACGACAAGACCAAGCCGCGCCCGATCATCGGCAGTGGTTTCTACGACCCCGCCAATTTCAGCCTCGATAAAGTCGACTGGGAAAAACAGCACACCCAGGACACCGAGAAGAACCTGCGCCTGGATCTGGCCCGCGACTACGACCTTAGCGGTTACGCATCCCAGTTCAAGTTCGGCGGCAAGGTCAGCCGGCGCCACAAGGACAATGACCTGGAGGCCTGGGTCTACAAGGACCTGGATGAACAGGGCTTGAGCGATGAACAACTCAACCTTACGCAGTTCCAGAAGGGCAACGTCGACTACCGTCTCGGCCGCTTTGGCCCGGGCATCAGCGCGGGCAATATTCGCCAACTGATCGGCGGCCTCAATCGCGATGACTTCTATGACCCCACCGAATCCACGGTCAACGACTTCACCATTCGCGAAGACATCAACGCCGGCTACCTGATGAACACCGTTGTTATCGACGACTGGCGCTTCATTGCCGGCATGCGTTACGAAGGTACCGAATTCGAAGCCAAGGGCACCGGCGCCACGGACGGCCAGTTCAGCGCCACCGAGACCAAGCGCCGTTATCACCACTGGCTACCGGGCCTGCATGCGCGCTACCAGATTGACAAGAACACCCAGGTACGCGCCGCCTGGACCAAATCGGTGGTGCGTCCGACCTTTGGCCAACTGGCCCCTGGTTTTGTGATCGACGATGACGAAGCCACCTTCGGCAACCCGGACCTCAAGCCGCTCGAATCAAGCAACCTGGACCTGGGCATCGAACATTTCATGGGCCGCGCCGGTACCGTGTCGGCATTCGTGTTCTACAAAGACATCCAGAACTTCGTCTACAACACCGACGTGGCCGGTACCGGTGCCTGGGCCAACTTCGCCGAGGCGCACACCTTTGCCAACGGCGACAGCGCCAAACTCTATGGCCTGGAACTGGCCTACTCACAGAAGTTCGACTGGCTGCCTGCGCCATGGAACGGCCTGATGATCGGTGCCAACAGCACCTTCAGCCGTTCCAGCGCGGACATCGAGGGCTTCGACAGCGCCAGCGGGCGCACTCGCAAGCGCAACATCAGCCTGCCCAACCAGTCAGACACGGTCGGTAACCTGATGCTGGGATGGGAAGACGACACACTCAGCTTGCGCCTCTCGGCCAATTACAAATCGGCCTATTTGTACGAGCTGGCGTCGATCAATGACAAGGCCCATGACCTGCACGTCGACGCGCAAACCTTTGTTGATTTCAGCGCGCGCTACTCCCTGACCAAAAACCTGCAGGTCAGCTTCGAGGCACAGAACCTCACCGACGAGTCGTATTTCGTCTACACCGGCCACCGTAGCTACAACGGCCAGTACGAAGAGTACGGCCCCACCTACAAGCTGGGCCTGACCTTCACCCATTTCTAACCGTTGCCCCCTGTAGGAGCGAGCTTGCTCGCGAAAAACCTCAGCGATAACGCGGGTCGCCTGAATGAGCGCGGCGCCTGTGCGTTTTTCGCGAGCAAGCTCGCTCCTACAGGGCATCAGGGCAAGCCGTCCCAAACGGGATCTCCATTGTTTTCGAAGGATTGTCTGTTCATGAGAATTTCCAAGCTGTGCCTGCTGGTTGCGTTGGTAATCAGCGGCAATGCGTTCGCCACCGAGCTACCGCTGACCCCTTGGGCACCCAGCCTGAATGCCCAAGCCGTGGCCTTCCTGCCCGGCGGCACCCAGCGCGTGGCCGCCAGTGCCCGCGACGGCCTGTTGTTGCTCGACGATAAAGGCGCCGAACTGGCCCGGTTCAAGGGCCGTTTCAGCAGCCTCGACACCCGCGCTGCGGGCACTCAATCGCTGATCGCCAGCCTCGACAACGACCGCCAGCAGGCCTTGCTGATCGGTCTGGATGGCGTCGGCAAAACCTGGGGTGCGCCGCTGTACCTGCCGACCCGCGACTTTGCGGTAAATAGCCTGTGCCTCTATCGCGATTCGGCGGCCAACCTGTTTGTGTTCCTGGTCGGTGAAGAGGGCAAGGGCGAGCAGTGGCTGGTGGGCAATGGCTCGACCCTGCTGGCCCAGGCGCAGCGTGTTCGCAGCCTGTCACTGCCGCCATCGGCGCAGTACTGCCAAGTGGATGATGCGGCCGAGCGATTGGTGGTGAACGAGCAAAACATCGGCTGGTGGGCCTACCCGGCGCACCCGGAAGCCGAGGTGAAACGCACGCCCGTGGCGCTGTTCGACGACCCCGCGCGCGAAGCAGGCGCCATGGCGCTGGTGCCGGGCGGGGTGCTCGCGCTGGACCCGAAAACCGCGCAATTGCAGCTGTTCCAGCAAGTCGGGGAACGTTGGGTTGGGCAATCCAGCCTCGCCTTGCCGGGCCTCAAAGAACCGGAGCAACTGGTGATCCAGGGCCGGCAGGTGCTGGTGCGGGATGACGACAGCGGCCAGCTCTATCAGGGCCGTCTCGACTGGCAAGCCACGCCGGTGCCGGTTGCGCCGATACTTGCGCAAGTCGCCGCACTGCGCCAGACCGAACCCGTGGGTCGCCAAGGCGACGCGGCGGATGACCCGGCCATCTGGATTCACCCGGACACGCCGGCCAAAAGTCGTGTGCTGGGGACCAACAAGAAACAGGGCCTGCTGGCCTACGATCTCGACGGCAAGTTGCTGCAGGAACTGGCAGTGGGGCGGCTGAACAATGTAGACCTACGCCCAGGCTTCAAACTGGGTACGCACACCGTCGACCTGGCCGTGGCGAGTAACCGCGACCGCAACAGCCTGAGCCTGTTCAGCATCGACCGTCAGAGCGGCGAGTTGCGTGAAGCCGGTGAGGTCCCCACGCCTCTCAAGGACATCTACGGTATCTGCCTGTACCAGCCCGCCAGCGGCGAGCTTTACGCGTTTGCCAATGACAAGGATGGCACCTTCCTGCAATACCGCCTGAGTGCACCGACTGGCCGTGTGCAGGGCGAGTTGGTGCGCCAGTTCAAGGTCGATAGCCAACCCGAGGGCTGTGTGGCCGATGACCAGCGCCAACGCTTGTTCATCGGTGAGGAAGATGTCGGCGTGTGGGCGATGGATGCCCGTGCCGAGCAACCGGCCACGCTCACTTCGGTGATCAAAGTCGGCGCGCAACTGCACGCGGACGTCGAAGGCTTGGCGTTGTATCAAAGCCCCGCGCGGGATTACCTGGTGGTCTCCAGCCAAGGCAATGACAGCTACCTGGTGCTGGACGCCGAGCCGCCATTCGCTGTGCGCGGCGCCTTGCGCGTTGGCCTCAATGCGGCCGCCGGCATTGATGGCGCCTCGGAAACCGATGGCCTGGAGGTCACTGCCGTCAACCTCGGCGGGCCCTGGAGCCAGGGCATGCTGGTGGTGCAGGACGGCCGCAAGCGCATGCCCGAGCAAGCCCAGAACTTCAAGTTCGTGCCCTGGGCCGAGGTGAGCCGCGCGTTGAAATTACCTTGAGCTGTCATCACGCAGTCATCCGTTTTTAATCGAATAGGAGCTTCACCATGCACGCGACGATGGAACATATGACGATCTGGAGCTTGATCAGCGACGCCAGCCTGTTGGTCAAGGCCGTAATGATCACTTTGCTGTTGGCATCCTTGCTCAGCTGGTACCTGATCATTCAGCGCAGCCGTGTGCTGCGTGGGTTGGATCGGCAGCTTAACGGCTTCCTGTCGCGCTTTCGCGTGGCGTCGGACCTGCAGCCCTTGTATCGCGAAACCGTGCAGGCAGGCGAGGGCGGTGTGGCGCCGATCTTTATTGCCGGCATGCAGGAATACCAGCATCTGCGCCACCACGATCCGGCCGTGCTCGAGGGTGTGGAGCGCGCCCTGCAGGTAGCGATCACCGAGCAGGAACTGGAGCTGGAAAAGGGCTTACAGTTTCTGGCGACGGTGGGGTCGGTCAGCCCCTATATCGGTCTGTTCGGGACCGTGTGGGGCATCATGAATTCGTTCCTCGGCTTGTCGCAGGTGCAACAGGCCACGCTATCGACCGTGGCACCGGGTATTGCAGAGGCCTTGATTGCCACCGCCATTGGCCTGTTTGCAGCGATTCCGGCAGTGATCGCCTATAACCGTTTCGCGGCACGCAGCCAGACCTTGCTCACGCGCTACTACGCTTTTGGCAATGAGCTGCAAGTGCACCTGCACCGCACGCTGCGCGGTACCTCGATCAACCTGGCCGTGGCCGCCTGAACAAGGAGCAAAGCGATGTTGATCAGGCCGCAACGCAAGCACGGGCCCAAGGCCGAGATGAATGTGGTGCCCTACATCGACGTGATGCTGGTGCTGCTGGTGATCTTTATGGTCACCGCGCCCATGCTCACCCAGGGTGTGAAGATCGAACTGCCCAAGGTCGCCGCCGAGGCGCTGGCCAGCGATACGCGCCAGCAGATCCTGACGTTATCGGTGAAGGCCGACGGTGGCTACTACTGGAACCTGGGTGACGAACTGGACACCCGCCAGCAGACCGACAGTGCGATGACCCTGGAAGAAATGAGCGCCAAGGTCATGCAGGTGGTGGCGGCGCGCAGCGATACCCAAGTGTATATCCGTGCTGACGACAATGCCGGTTACGGCCGTGTGGTGGCGGCCATGGCGGTACTGCAGAAGGGCGGTGTCAGCAACCTTGGGCTCGTCACCGAGGCCCCACAATGACAGCGATGAGCATGCGTAGTCCGGCACTGGCCTTGGCGCCCAACGGCGATGGTTTCTGGCGCAAAAGCCTGGCAGCGAGTCTGGCCGTGGCGCTGCATGGTGCGGTGGCAGTGGCGTTGATGCTGGGCTGGTCAACGGAGCGACCAGGGGTGGATGCGCCACGGGTGATGCACACGCAGTTGGTGGTTTTACCTGCGCCGGCACCGGCACCGGCGCCGACACCTGAGCCCGTCGCTGCCGCGCTGCCAGAACCTGTTGTTATCCCGGTACCGACCAAACCGACAGTTGATCCGCAGGTCCAGGCGCAAAAGCTCGAGAAAGCCGCCCTGGCACGCAAGCGGGTTGAAGAAAAGAAACTCGAGCAACAACAGCGCATGGCAACCGAGCAGCGCAATCGTGAGTTGGAACAGCAGCGCCTGAGCCAGGCGCGTGCCGCTTCGGAAAAAGCCAGAGCCCCCGTGCCTGCGCCTACCCCAGCATTCGACAGCCGCCAGTACCAGCCCTTGAGCAAGGCCGCCCCGGACTACCCCGAACGCGCCCTGGACAAGAACATCGAAGGCGACTGTTCAGTGGAGTACACCGTCAACACCCAGGGGCACGTGGAAAACCTCAAGGTGCTGGACGGCTGCCACCCGTTGTTCATTCGGCCCTCATTAGCAGCGGCCAATACTTTTCGCTACCAGCCGAGAATCGTCGATGGCAAGGCTGTTGCCGTACCGGCGGTGCGCAATACCTTCCACTACCGCATCAAATGAATTTCTCCTGGCGGTGGTTCAGTTAAAGATGCAGTGACTGACACACCGCCTTCGCGAGCAAGCCGTCAAGCATTCGCGAGGTTACTTAACTCAAGGCCCGCCACATACCGTTCCAGATTTGCCAGGAACGTATCCGCAATTTCTTCCTTGCTGTTGGTCGAAATAGCTGAAGTATGCGGCGACAGCCGTACCCTCGGATGGCTGTACAGCGGGTGCCCGTCGGGCAATGGCTCTGGCTCGGTGACGTCGAGGGACGCCAGGCCGATCTGGCCGTTATCCAGCGCGTGCAACAGCGCTTGCTGATCGAGCAGGCCTCCGCGGGCAATGTTGATCAGGTGCAGCCCCGGCTTGGCGCTGGCCAGTACATCACGGTCGATGATATGCCGCGTCGCTTCGGTCAGGGGTGCCGCCACCACCAGGTGATCGGCGCGGGCAAACAGGTCGTGGATGTCATTGGCCGCTTCCACGCCATCGAGGCCGAACGGCGTTGTGCTTTGACGCAGTGCCACGACCTTGAGCCCCAGTGCCAGGGCCTTTTGCGCCAGGCTTGCGCCAATCGCGCCAAAGCCCAAAAGGCCCAGCGTGGTGCCCTTGAGCGGGCGCAGCGCGGTGAACTGCCATTGGGCATCCTTTACCCAGATATCCGGCAAATGCTTGGACGCGGCAAAGATCGCCGCCAGAGCGAACTCCGCCAGGTTATCGGCAGCACTGCCTCGTGAGGTGGTCACCGGCGGGCCGTTGAACAGCCACCGCGGGTAGAAGTCGATACCCGACGATACCAGGTGCACCCACTGTGCGCCGTAGGGCCAGCCCGGTGGCGGGGTATCGGGGGCGGTGTAGCCACGCACATTGATCGGGCGCAGCAGCAGGATATTGGCGTGGGGCGGCAAGTCACTGGGCACACCGACCGGCACGCCGATTACCTGGGCTTGGGGGTGCAGTGGCGCAAGACGCTCACGGATCACCTGGTTGAAGTCTTCGTCCAGTTGGCTGGCAATAATCACCTGGCTCATGTGCGTTCCTTCTGGCGCTGGTTGAACACCGCTTTGCCGACGCCCTGCAGCACGGCGTCATTTTGCGGAGTGTGGACGCGGCTGCACAGCACATCGCGGTAATGCCGTTGCAGTGGGCTATGGCGTGACAGGCCAGGGTTGCCCGAGGCTTCGATGGCCAGCTCGACCGCACGGATTGCATTGCCGGTGACCAGGTACTTCACCTGTGCGGCATTGGCCGTTGGCGTGTGGCCTGCGGCGGCAGTGTCGAGCAGGCTGCGGTTGGCAAACAGCAGCGTGTCGATATGGCCGACGGTCTCCTGAAAACGCGGCAGGGTGGACAATGCCGCGCCGAGATTTGACGGCTTGCGTTCCTCCAGCCAGTCCACCAGCCAGTCCCGTGCCGCCTGAGCCACGGCGTCGTACACCGACGACAGCAACACCGACATCCACAGGAAGCCTTCGCCATCCAGCTCCGCTTGCGGGGCGCTCCAGGGGCTGACGCTGACCGCATGGTCCAGGGGCACCAGAACGTTGTCGAGTACCACCTCATGGCTGCAGGTGGCGCGCATGCCCAAGTGATCCCAGGTGTCGATGATGCTGACACCGGGGCTGGCCTTGGGCACCAGCCAGGCGCCTACCAGCGGGTCGGCGTCGTCGCTGCGCGCCCACACGCTGAACCAGCTCAGGCCATGGCTGCCGGTGGAGTAGAGCTTGCGTCCACTGATACGCCAGCCCTCGGCGGTGCGCACCGCGGTGGTGGCCGGCAAACCACCACGGGCCGGGGTGCCCAGGTCGGGTTCGACCCGCAGGGCGTTGATCAGTGCACCGTTTTGCACCGCGTCTTGCGCGACTTGCACGCGCAGGTGTGCGGGCCAGGTCTGGCTGTCTTGCAGGCGGCTGTGTTGCAGGTATTGCATCACCAGGATCAGGGCCGTGGACGGTTCGCCCTTGGCGATGGCGCTGATGACCTTGCGCGCCTGGGCCAGGCTGGCGCCACCGCCGCCAAGTTTCTTCGGCACGGTCAGGGCGATGAGGTGGTGTTGGTGCAGGAGCTTGAAATTAGCGTGGGGGAAGGCGCCGCTTTCGTCATAGAGGGGCGCGGTACTGGCCAGCTCGGCGCTGAGGCGTTCAAGCAGTGTATCGAATTGGGCGAGTTCCTGTGGGAGCTGGCTTGCCTGCGATCGCGGTTTATCAGGCGGTAGTGTAGTTGGCTGGCACACCGCTATCGCAGGCAAGCCAGCTCCCACATAGGTCGAGCGACTGCGCGATTGGCTCATACCAGCGCCTCCACCGGCTCTTCAATCACGCTGTAGCGGTTCGCCGGCACCTCCAGGCCGAGGTTGTCGCGCAGGGTATGGCCGCTGTACTCGGTACGGAACAACCCTCGCTGTTGAAGCACCGGCACCACCAGCTCGGTGAAATACTGCAAGCCATCCGGCAGCACCGAATTGATGATGAAACCATCGCTGGCGCCGCTCTCGAACCAGGTCTGGATCGCATCCGCGACCTGTTCCGGGGTGCCGACAAAGTCGCGCAGGGGCCGTGAGAAACGCAGGGCCACTTCGCGCAGGGTCAAGCCTTCGTCCCGGGCCAGTTGCTTGATACGTTCGGAGCCGCCTTTCTGGCTGTTGGCGCCCAGGTCGCCCAGTTCGGGGAAGGGCGCATCCAGCGGGTACTGGCTGAAATCATGGTCGTTGAACGGCCGGCCAAGGGCGACGATGGCGTCTTCTACCGTGACCAGCGCCACGGCTTGCTGGTAGCGGCTTTCCACTTCGGCCGCATCACGCCCGACAATCGGGCGAATACCCGGCAAAATCGACAGGCTGTCCGGGTCGCGGCCAAAGCGCTTGGCGCGCCGTTTCAAGTCGGCGCTGTAGGCCTTGCCCTCGTCGACAGTGTCCACATGCACGAAAATCGCATCGGCGTTTTCAGCGGCAAAGTTACGCCCATCCTCCGAAGTGCCCGCCTGGAAAATCGCCGGTTGGCC
This sequence comes from Pseudomonas sp. PA-4-8C, assembly GCF_021606625.1. Classification (NCBI taxonomy): domain Bacteria; kingdom Pseudomonadati; phylum Pseudomonadota; class Gammaproteobacteria; order Pseudomonadales; family Pseudomonadaceae; genus Pseudomonas; species Pseudomonas sp. PA-4-8C. The sequence goes on along the minus strand of NZ_WKCD01000142.1, from coordinate 3,610 downwards.
CTGGCGCGAGCGCGCGATGTTCAGCGGGCCTTTGACCGAGAAGAATTCGCCCTTGTGGTTAAGCGCATGCAACTTGCCCGGGGTGAAGAATTCGCCGCTGTGCTTGTTATAGGCAAAGGCGTCGTCCTCCCAGGAATCCCACAGGCCCTTGACCACATTCAAATGCTCCTTGGCGATGCGATAACGCACGGCGTGGGGCGGGTGCTCGGCCTTGCCGAAGTTATCGGCGGTGCCACTCAGCCACGAGGTGACCACGTTCCAGCCGGCGCGGCCGCCGCTGATATGGTCCAGCGAAGCGAACTGGCGTGCCACCTGGTAAGGCTCGGTGTAGCTGACGGTCACGGTGGCGACCAGGCCGATGTGAGTGGTCAGCGCGGCCAGGGCCGAGAGGATCGTCAGCGGCTCGAAGCGGTTGAGGTAATGGGGGCTGGACTTGGGGTGGATATGCAGGCTGTCGGCGATGAACACGAAGTCGAACCGGGCTGCTTCGGCCAGTGCGGTCTGCTGCTTGTAGAAGCCGAAATTGGTGCTGGCGTCGGGTTGTGCCTGCGGGTGGCGCCATTCGCCCCAACCGTGGCCGACGCCGTGCACCATGGCACCGAGTTTCAATTGACGTGGCTTGCTCATGTTCTGCTCCTTAGCGCGAGGCTTGTTCGAGGGGGATACGCTTGGCGTTGAAGCTGGAATCGAAGCCCTGGGAGACGTCGATGTGTTTGCTCAAAAGGCCTTCTTTTACATAGGTGTCGGCGGTGGCTTGCAGGCCGTGGATCACCGTATCGTCAATCGTGACGGGGGACAGATGGGTGTCCTTGGCCACTTCGATATGCACGGCCAGTGGCAGGCCAGTGATCTTGGCCTGGGCAGCGGCGTATTGCTCGGGATGGGTATTGGCCCAGGCATAGGCGCGATCAATGCGGGCGACAAAGTCGTCCAGTTGCACACGTTTGTCGGCAATGGCCTGGCCGGTGGCCGCGAAGTACAGGTGATTGCTCAGCAGGTGCTTGCCGCTGACCAACACCCGAGCATTGCTTTGTGAGGTGACCACGGTGGTGTAAGGGTCCCATGTCGCCCAGGCATCGGCGGTGCCGTTGTCGAGTACCAGCCGGGATTCGGCGGGCAGCAGGAAGATGAACTGCACATCCTGGGTGGTCAGCCCGGCATTGTTCAGGGCCTTGATCGCCAGGTAATGCCCGATGGAGCCGCGCCCGGTGACGATCTTCTTGCCCTTGAGGTCGGCCGCGGTCTTGATCGGTGAATCCTTGGGCACCAGCAGCGCGGTGGTGTTACGGCCTTCGGCATGGATGATGCTGATCACCTTGATCGAGGCACCGGCGCCGAGGGCGAACACATAAGGGGCATCGCCCAGGGCGCCGACATCCACGGCACCGGCATTCAGCGCTTCGCCCAGGGGCGAGGCCGAGGGGAATTCCGACCATTTGATCTCGTAGGGCACGTTCTGGCTTTCGCCCGAGGCTTCCAGCAGCGCCTTGATCGTGGATTTCTGGTTGGCCACGCGCAGCGGTTGCAGGTCGCCAGCCTGGACGGTAGAAAGCAGGCCGAGGGCGAGGGCAGCGCCCAGCAACAGGCGTTTGAATGCAATGGCGTACAGCATGGGAAAAACTCCAGGCGTTAGGTAAAGGAAAGTACCTCCGCCTGGAGAAGGGGTCGGTTGAGCGAAACGGTGCAGCGGTGAATCAGATCACGTAGAAACCATGGGTGCCGTCGCGGGCCAGTTGTTCCACGAGGCCGAACTCCCAATCCAGGTAAGCCTGCATGGCTTCCCGAGGGTTGTCGGTGCCTTCGTAAGGGCGGCGGTAGCGGTCGATGCGCGGGGACGCCAGGTGGCTTTCACCTGACTCAAGGGGCAGCTGCGCCTGGATCCAGCCGGCCGTGCCGTCCTGCAGCAAAAAGACTGGCTTGCCGGTAAGCGCCTCGACTTCCGGCACCGCCAGGCGCGCCAGTTGGCTGCTGCCGCAGGTCAATACATAGCGCTGGGCGTTCGGTACCTTGCCCAGGGCCTCTGGCAGTTGCGCGCGCAGCACCCACCAGGCGCCGGGGATATGACGTTTCACGTAGTTGGCGCTGGCGGTGAAGTCCAGCACCAGGGTGTCGCCATGGCCGAGCCAGTCGGCAAGGGTGTGGGGGCTGATCAGTTCGGCCTGGGGCGGCGGCGGTACTGGCGCGACCCATGCGCCGCGCTCGCTGAAGTGCTCTGCTTGCAGGTCATCCAATACGTACACCTGCCAGCCCAACTGGGCCAGCCACGACGCAGACATATTGGCGCGCACGCCGTCGTCGTCCACCAGTACCAGGCGCGCACCGCGCACACTGGCCACGTGGTCGGTTTCCTGCACCAGTTGCCCGCCCGGGGTGGCGCGGGCGCCCGGCAGGTGGCCGGCTTCGAATTCTTCCACGGTGCGCACATCGAACAGGTAAGTGGTGCGTGTCGCGTCCTGTTGCCAGCGCTGCAGATCATTGAGGGTTGCACGTTTTACCGAGGCTTTGTCGGCAACACCACGGGCCTCTTGGGCGGCCAGCTGGCGATGGTTTTCCGAGGTCGGTGCAAACTGGCGCGCCTGCCCATGGGTGAGGGTCTGCCCGGCCAAGGTCCAGCCGATGGTGCCGTTGCGCAGGGCCGCCACCGGGTTGGGGATGCCGGCGTTGATCAACGACTGAGTGCCGATAATGCTGCGGGTGCGCCCGGCGCAATTGACGATAATGCGCGTGGCCGGATCGGGCGCCAGCTCACGGGCGCGTAACACCAACTCAGCCCCCGGCACGCTGATGCCCGTGGGGATGCTCATGGTCTGGTATTCATCGAAACGCCGCGCATCTAGCACCACCACATCGGCCTGGCTGTCGAGCAAGGCCTGGACCTCTTCGGCGGCCAGGGACGGCGTGTGACGCTGGTTCTCCACCAGTTCGCCAAACGCCTTGCTCGGTACATTGACGTCGATAAACAGCTCGCCACCGGCCCGGCGCCAACCGTCCAGCCCACCCTCCAGCAGGCTGACCTGGGTGTAGCCCAGTGCACCCAGGCGTTCGGCGGCGCGGTGGGCCAGCCCTTCGCCGTTGTCGTACAGGGTGACCTGGGTATCGCGGCGTGGAATGCGCGCGTACACCTCCAGTTCCAGCTTGGACAAGGGAATATTCGCGGCGAACAGCGGATGGGCCTCGGCAAAGGGGGCTTCCTCACGCACGTCGATCAGCGCGACTTCTTCGCGTGCCAACAGGGCCTGGCGAATCTGCGCAAAGCTGCGGGTCGATACAGTGGTCATAGGGCAGGGCTCTTTTCTTTGGACAGGTCCCAGATGTTCGGGAGGTAGGCATTGGAATAACCGGAGATAAACAGTTTCTCGCTGCCGTCGGGCTGGTACACCGCCCGGCGCACCGCGCCGATATTGGCGCCGTATACGTGGATGCTGATGGACACTTGGTCAGCGTGTGCATTGCTGACCTGGTGGATATCACCGACCTTGGGCGACACCGTTTCGACCTGGCCGGGCAGCAATTGCACGGGGTCGCCTTGCGCTACCAGGCTGCCGCCCGGCGCCCGGGCAAACCCCTGGGAAAACTCCGCGCCGCGCAACATGCCGATCAACCCCCACAC
>NZ_WKCD01000141.1:0-13481 GCF_021606625.1 Pseudomonas sp. PA-4-8C | reverse complement strand
CGTAGCGGGTGACGTGGCCGAGTTCGTCGCGTTCGGCGATGATTTTGCCGTAGGGGTTGTAGCTGAATTCGCGTGTGGCGCCGCCTGGCAAGACGAGGCGAATCAGCCGACCGACGCTGTCCCATTCATAGACTGTTTGCGCGCCGTGCTCATCCTCCCGGGCGATTTGCCTTCCGAGGTCGTCATAGCGATAACGCTTGATCCCACCATTGGGCAATTGCTCCTCAAGCAACTGCCCACGCTCATTCCACACCAGCCGATGGCAACTGTGATCCGGGTACCAAACCCCCGTCAGTTGCCCGTGTTTGTTGTAGCTGTAGTCGATCGCGCTGCCATCCGGATCAATCTTGCGGATGACGTCACCCTGGTCATTGCGCTCATATTTCCAAACCGCCTCACCGCGCCTTACAACCCTTACGAAGCCGTTGTCATGCTCGTAAGACGTCGGCTCGTCATCCCCCGGAAACAACGCCACCAAGCGTCCGGCTTCGTCGTACTGATACGCCGTCACCGCGCCCAGCGGATCCTGTTCGACGGTCAGCCGCCCCTCGGCATCGTAGGATTTGAAATGCTGCGCGCCGTCCGGATCGATGCGCTGCACCAACCGCGCCCGCTGGTCATGGACATACACTTCCTGGCTGCCATCGGCGTTATGCACGGTGACACGGCCGTCATCCCCCCAGGCATAGCGCGTGTCCATCTGGGAAAAACTCGCCCAATGCCGGACACACCGCGCCGCTTTGCCAGATCGTTCCCACGCCCAGAAGAAACTCGCCCCACCGGCCAGTTGGCGTTCAAGAATGACGTGCTGATCGTCGTACCGATAACGCTCGCTTTCACCGACAGCATTGGTCGCGCAAACCAGTCGTCCATCTTCGTCATAGGCGTAGGAAACGACGTTCTGCTCGGTCTCCCACACGTAGGGATCACGGCCTTTGGCACGATGAACCTGGTAGTCCACCGCCACGATGCGATCCAGCTCATAACGCAACAGCAACGAGCGACCCGCGCCGTTATCCAGCCGCTCAATCCGCCCTGAACGATCACGGAAAAGGCGCAGGCGGTTGTCATACGCATCGCTTATCGAGACCAGCACACCATCGCGGAAGTGATAGAACCGCGAGGCCTGGGCCAGCACCAGTTCATCAGGAGCCGAACCCAAATAGATCGCCGCTTCGGCCAGGCTATTGGTGATCGCGGGCCGAGAATCGGTGGGCAAGGGCAGGGTAGTCGAGCGATTCTCATGGTCAGTCCACACCACCGAATCGCCCGATACCACCAGCCGATGGGCCAGCGCATGGCTCCAACCAAACCCCAACCCACACTCGACTTCCACCGCACTGGTGCGGTACAGCCGCGTCCATTCAAACGGCAAGATCCCATCCAGCGCGCCGTCGGTAAGGGTGAGCAACTCCTCGCCGGTAACCATCGACACCGGGCAACCGTGAGTGACCGTTTTATCCGCAGAAGCCGCCGCATCTCCTTTGGGATTTGAAGCCACAGCCGGCACATCATCGACAGGCTCCTGACGAACCAACGTCGTGCGCTGGGTCTTGCCGCGCACCATCGGCACCGAATTCGAAACCAGCGTATCGCCCGCCTTCAACGGCGCAGCCGGCACTGCCTTGACCGGCGTCGCCGCACTGCTCAGCAACACCGGCTTGGCGACCTCCACATGGGTTTCCAGCCGAGGCCCCTCCACCCGCTTGGCCAGCAATTCCAACAACGCCCGCGCCCGCCCGGATTTGACGTGACTGAGCACATGAGCCCCCAATCGCACCACCACGCCCATCGCACCCAACACGCGAATCAGCAGCAGATTGATCAGCACCTCACCGGTGATTTCACCCCACAGTTCCGCCATCTCCGGCGGCGGGAGCATGCGCATCCAACTGACCAGCGCCGACAAGTAGATAAACAGCAGCGGCTCATCACTGAGCACCAACAAGCCCTGGGCGATCGCGTCACTGCCCAGGGTCAGTAGTTCATCGAGCTCAGTTTGCGAAAGGTAGTGCAGCAGTTTTTCGCTGTTGGGCTTGAGGTCCGCCAGCAGCGCAGACAACTCGCCAATGTTGTCCCACAGGCTGTAAAGCGCCTTGCCCAACCCACTGGCAAAAGCCGCTTCCAGCAGGCGGCGCCGCTCAAGCGGGCGGGCGTCTGTGTAGTTTTTCCACTGGGCTTGGAAGGTGTCGGTCCATTCTTTGCGCAGCCGGGCTTCCAGCGCGGCGATCACCGCCTGGTAGGACGCATACAGCGCCTTGAGGTGATCCTGGGAAACGTTGGGGTAGAAACTCACCCGGTATTGCTGGTTGCGATCACACTCGGTGACTTCGAGGATGCCACTGGGGCCGATGGTCTTATGAATGGGCTCGCCCAGCGGGCCGCCGTTTGGATCAACGCGTTGCACCACCACCGGCGTGTTGCCGATGGGCACGAACCTGGTGCTCTGGAACATATGCACCAGGGTCAAGGTCCCTGTGGCCTGGCACGTGGCGACGGTGCTGCTGGGCAAGAGGGAACGATTGATCGGCGCGACCAGCGCGACGTCCTCCCCAACCTTGAACACCTGTTCGACGTCCAGCGCCGAGAAGCTCCAAAAGCTTTCGGCCCACTCGTCAAAGGTGTTCAAGCAATCGCGAAAGTCACGGAAGACGCCTTCAACGTCGACCGTTTCCGCGTTCATTGGCGTCAGCGCCAGCCTGCCAATGGCCGGGTTCAAGTGCCGGCCCCGTCAACCGCACGCGTCACGGAAAAAACCATCTGCACTCCCTCGCACTGTTTGATCAGGCGAGGGACTTTGCAGAGGTTTGCGCAGGCGAGGAGTAGAGCTTATCCGGCAGTTGTGTGGGATGTTTCAGTTACTGCCAGGCACGGGGTTCGGCATGCCGACGAACCCCGGTTAGACTTACCTGTCGATATCAGCACTGCCCGGCCTGTCGTTAACCAAGGAAGCCCCATGTATTCAACGCGTCTGCTGCTCTGCCTTATTCCTTTGCTGGTACTGGCCGGTTGTTCCACCTCCCGTGGCCCTCAGCAGCCCGAGCGCAGTGAAGCCGAGGTGAAGGCGCAGATCGTGCGCCTGCTGCCGGCCAAGGTCGCGGACCGCAACGGTTGGGCCCAGGACATCTATACCGCCTTCGACACCCAGAAAATCTACCCCAGCAACGAAAACATCTGTGCGGTATTGGCGGTGACCGAGCAAGAGTCCACCTATCAGGTCGACCCGCCGGTGCCGGGTATGGGCAAGATCGCTCAGGATGAAATCCTGCGCCGCGCCGGCAAGGTGCATGTGCCGGCATTCGTGGTGCGCAGCGCCTTGCAACTGCGCTCGCCCACCGGCAAAACCTACGCAGACCGTTTGAATGCCGCCCGTACGGAGAGGGATTTGAGCGGCATCTTCGACGACTTCATCAGTATGGTGCCCCTGGGCAATACGCTGTTTGGCGGCTTCAACCCGGTGCACACCGCAGGCCCCATGCAGGTCAGTATCGACTTTGCGCAGAAACAGGCGCGGAGTTATCCCTACACGGTGGACGGCACGATTCGCCGCGAAGTGTTCACCCGTCGCGGTGGCATGTACTTCGGCATCGCCCATCTGCTCGGTTACCCGGTGAGCTACGACCAGCCGCTGTACCGCTTTGCCGACTTCAACGCCGGTTGGTACGCCAGCCGCAATGCCGCGTTCCAGGCCGCAGTCAGCCGTGTGTCGGGTAAAGAGCTGGCGCTGGATGGGGATTTGATCCGCTATGGCTCATTGCTGCCCGGCACCACCGAGCTGGCGGTGCGTTCACTGGGGGCGAAGCTGGACATGCGCAACCCGAGCATTCGCAGCCAACTGGAGCAGGGCGAGCAGTTGGATTTTGAGGACACCACCTTGTACAAGCGCGTCTTCAGCCTGGCCGACCAGGCGGCCGGCAAGCCGCTGCCACGGGCGATCCTGCCGGGTATTGTGCTCAAGAGCCCGAAGATCACCCGCAACCTGACCACGGCCTGGTTTGCCAAGCGCGTGGATGAGCGCTACCAGCGCTGCCTGAAGCGCTGATCAACTGCGGCGCTTGACGAACCGGCGCCACAAGCCCACCCACAACCACACCACCGGGAACGCCAGGATCACGAAGGGCAGCACATAGCTGGCACGTTCCAGCGCGTCTGCGGTGCCGTTCACCAGGTTGTCTCCCAGGTTGCTGAACATCCGGGTGAACCTTGACACCTGGTTGGCGCCGTCCGAGGAACGGAAGTTCAAGGTCACACGGTTGGTGTCGAGGCGGCGTTGCTGGCCGGCGGCAACCTGGGCCAGTTCCTGCAGCTCGTTTTCAATACCGGCTTGCTCTTTGCTCAGGACGATCAGGTCGCTGACGGTGATGTCCTTGCGCTTGGCCAGTTCGTCGAGGCGTTGCTGCTGGGCTTGCAGGCGGTCCTGGCGACGGCGCACATCCGCCACGGCATCGGCCAGGTCTTCGGCCGTGGTGATGCGCTGGCCGAGCTTACCGCCTTCGGCCGCCAGGGCGACCATCGGCTCCACACCCGTGGGCGCGATCCGCAGGATGATTTGGCCACCCTGGCCGTCTTCGGTAATGCCAAGGATATTGCAGGCACCAAAGCGCGCTGTTTCACACGCCTCGCGAGTGGCCTGCATACGCGGTGCGAGCAGAGCGCCGGGCAGGGCCAGGGTCAATTCATGCTCATAGGCCAGTTGCGCCCCGGCCTTGCCCTGTTCGCCATTGATGACGGTGGCGCGAGAGTGGTCCTTGGGGGAACAACCGGCCAAGGCCAGGCCGGCCAGCAAGATTAACAGCGGCGCGCGAAGCGGGTGGGAGTTGCCGTCCAGGTGGCGCATGGCGTTTCCTTGAAATGTGCAGGAGAAATTGGCCGAGATTAAAGCGGGTCTGGCCCATTAACGCAAAGCATTGCCTGGGATTTGCCCGGCTGATGGTGGTGGCTGCCGGGTCGGGGCGGGCGTACACCTCAAGTCTCACACCAGGGAAGCAACCAACATGAACGCTCAGGTCGTCCCCCAAGGTTTTGTCCCATTGCCACGTAGCAGCCCGCTGCTGGAACTGCTCGGCCCGGCGTATTGCCGTGGCGAAGGTCTGCAATTGGAAGTCGGCTTGCGCGCCGATCATCGTCACGCCAACGGGCGCGGCACGGTGCACGGCGGGGTGCTGGCGACGCTGGCCGATATCGGCATGGGGTACGCCATGGCGTTTTCCAGTGAGCCGCCGTTGCCGTTGATTACCGCCAGCATGACTGTGGATTACCTGGGCGCGGTGCAGGTAGGGGAGTGGATGGTGGTGCGTTTGGAAAGCCACAAGCGCGGACGGCAGATGGCGTTTGCCACGTTGAGTTTGCAGGTGGAGGAGCGGGTGGTGCTGCGGGCGAGCGCGGTGTTCGCGGTGCCGCAAGCTGACAGGCAATGAGATCAAATGTGGGAGCTGGCAAGCCAGTTCCCACATTTTGACCGAGTTCATTCAGGGGATCGAGAAAAAGAAAAGGCCTGGTTTTCGTGGAACCAGGCCTTTTCAATGTTGCTCGTTATGTCTCATATGTAGGAGCGAGCTTGCTCGCGAAGAACTCACAGGCAACACGTTCTATGAGGAGCGCTGCGTTATCGTTGAGGTTTTTCGCGAGCAAGCTCGCTCCTACAGGTCAGTTGCGTTCGAGCGCCAGGGCTACGCCTTGGCCGCCGCCGATGCACAGCGTTGCCAAGCCTTTCTTGGCGTCGCGCTTGATCATTTCATGCAGCAGGGTCACCAGCACGCGGCAGCCTGAAGCACCGATCGGGTGGCCGATGGCGATGGCGCCGCCGTTGACGTTGACCTTCTGCGCGTCCCACTCCAGCTCTTTGCCCACTGCCAGGGATTGCGCGGCGAAGGCTTCGTTGGCTTCGATCAGGTCCAGGTCAGCCAGCTGCCAGCCGGCCTTGTCCAGACAGCGGCGGGTGGCCGAGACCGGGCCGATGCCCATGATGGCCGGGTCGACGCCCGCGTTGGCGTAGCTGGCGATACGCGCCAGTACGGGCAGGCCGAGAGCCTTGGCTTTGTCGGCGCTCATCAGCAGCACGGCCGCAGCGCCGTCGTTCAGGCTGGAGGCGTTGCCGGCGGTGACGCTGCCGTCTTTTTTGAACGCAGGCTTGAGCTTGGCCAGGGATTCGGCGGTGGTGCCGGCGCGGGGTTGTTCGTCCACCGCAAAGGCCACCGGGTCGCCTTTGCGCTGGGGAATCAGGATCGGTGTGATCTCATCGGCAAAGCGTCCGGCTTCGATAGCGGCGGCGGCTTTCTGCTGGGAGGCGGCGGCAAAGGCGTCCTGGGCTTCGCGGCTGATACCGTACTTGTCCACCAGGTTCTCGGCGGTGATGCCCATGTGGTAATCGTTGAACGCATCCCACAGGCCGTCGGTGATCATGCTGTCGATCATCTTCGCGTGGCCCATGCGCAAACCGGTGCGCGCGGCAGGCAATACGTACGGGGCCAGGCTCATGTTCTCCATGCCACCGGCAATGATCACCTCGGCGTCGCCGCAACGAATGGCTTGGGCGCCCAGGTGCAAAGCCTTGAGGCCCGAACCGCAGACCTTGTTCAGGGTCAGGCTCGGCACGGCGTGGGGCAGGCCGGCGAGGATCGAAGCCTGGCGTGCCGGGTTCTGGCCGCTGCCTGCGGTGAGTACCTGGCCGAGGATCACTTCATCCACTTGCGCCGGGTCCAGGCCGGTCTGCTCCAGCAGGCGACGGATCACGGCAGCGCCCAGTTCCGGGGCCGGGATGTTCGCCAGCGAACCTTGGAAGCTGCCTACGGCGGTGCGGGTGGCAGCAACAATCACGACGTCTTGCATGGAATCTGTCCTCACTGGAAGTGCATTTCTGGAACGTGGTCCGGGACGATCAGTTTACCGGCGGTCTTGCTCACAATCTCTTCTACGCTGACGCCAGGTGCGCGTTCCTTGAGGACAAAAGCGCCATTTTCGATTTCCAGGTACGCCAGGTCCGTGAGCACGCGCTTGATGCAGTTGGCACCGGTCAGCGGCAGGCTGCACTGGCTGAGCAACTTGGACTCACCGTCTTTGGAGGCGTGAGTCATGATCACGATGATGTTTTCTGCGCCAGCCACCAGGTCCATGGCTCCGCCCATGCCCTTGACCAGCTTGCCGGGGATCATCCACGAAGCGATGTTGCCCTGTACGTCCACTTCGAATGCGCCCAGTACGGTGAGGTCGACATGCCCACCGCGAATCATCGCGAACGACTCGGCGGAAGAAAAGATCGAGGCGCCGATGCGTGCGGTGACGGTCTGCTTGCCGGCGTTGATCATGTCGGCGTCGATGGTGTCTTCGGTCGGGAACGGGCCCATGCCCAGCAGGCCGTTTTCCGATTGCAGCATCACTTCCATGCCGTCGGGGATGTAGTTGGCCACCAGGGTCGGAATGCCGATACCGAGGTTCACGTAGTAACCGTCCTGCATCTCGCGGGCAACGCGTTGAGCCATTTGTTCGCGGGTAAGCGCCATGATTGTTTCCTCTTATTGTTCTGGACGGGGATTATTTGCGGACGGTGCGCTGTTCAATGCGCTTTTCGAAGGTGCCGCAGATGATCCGGTCGACGTAGATGCCTGGGGTGTGGATCTGCGCCGGGTCCAGCTCGCCCGGTTCGACGATTTCCTCGACTTCGACCACGGTGATCTTGCCAGCGGTGGCGGCCAGCGGATTGAAGTTCTGGGCGGTGTGACGGTAGATAACGTTACCGAAGTGGTCGGCTTTCCAGCCTTTGACGATGGCAAAGTCGCCGGTGATGGACTCTTCCATCAGGTACGGGCGACCCTTGAATTCGCGGGTTTCCTTGCCTTCGGCCACGGGGGTGCCGACGCCGGTGGCGGTGAAGAAGGCCGGGATGCCGGCGCCGCCTGCGCGCATTTTTTCTGCCAGGGTGCCTTGGGGCGTGAGCACCACCTCAATCTCGCCGCTGAGCAGTTGCTTCTCGAACAGGGCGTTTTCACCCACGTAGGAGGCGATCACTTTGCTGATCTGCTTCTGTTCCAGCAGCACGCCCAGGCCAAAGCCATCGACGCCACAGTTGTTGGAGACCACCGTCAGGTCGCGGGTGCCTTTGCGCTTGATTTCAGCGATGAGGTTTTCTGGAATGCCACACAGGCCAAAACCACCGGAGAGCACGGTCATGCCGTCTTCCAGGCCTGCCAGCGCTTCTTCATAGGACGCCACGCGTTTATCGAAACCTGCCATATGCACCTCTTTTATTGTTTGTGGTCCAGCCAGTGAGTTGAGTGTTGCGCCAGCGGATTGATTTGTTAAGTTGTTTTTTAAGGTTGATTGATTTAGAAAACAGCATAGTCCAGTCATCGTCCGGAGCAGCTCATGACCGTCAAACAGATGCGTGCCTTTCTCGCCGTCGCGCAAAGCCTGAGTTTTGCCGCTGCCTGCGAGCGTTTGCACCTCTCCCAATCGGCGTTGAGCTTGACCATCAAGGGCCTGGAAGAAGGTTTAGGCGGGCGCCTGTTCAGCCGCAATACCCGCAACGTCGCGCTGACCCCTGAAGGTGAATCCCTGTTGCCCCTGGCCCGCCGGTTGATTGCCGATTGGGACAACGCCGAAGACGAACTGCGCCAGCGTTTTACCCTGCAACGCGGCCGCGTCACGGTGGCAGCCATGCCGTCGTTCGCGGGGAACCTGTTGCCGCCGATCCTGAAGATATTCCGCGCCCGTTACCCTCAGGTGAACGTGACGGTGCATGACCTGATCAATGAGCAGGTGCTGGAGATGGTGCGCGACCGTCAGGTGGAGCTGGGGGTGGCGTTCGAGCCATCAGATGGCTCGTCATTGGCGTTCACGCCGCTGTACCTGGACCGCTTTATCGCCGTGGTCCCGGGAGATTCAGCCTTGGCACAGCGCGCTGAAATCGACTGGAAAGCTCTATTGGAACAGCCGTTCATCACCCTGCAACGGCCTTCCACCGTGCGAGTAATGCTGGAAGAGCACCTGGGGGCCTTGCAGATGAAATTGCCCGTGGCCTTGGAAAGCCATCAACTGGCGACGGTGGGCAAGATGGTTGCCAGCGGTTTGGGGGTTAGCGCGGTGCCGGCGTTATGCGCCAGGCAGATGGAAGAGGCCGGAGCCCATTGCATTACCTTGACCGGCCCGGTGATCGAACGGCCGATTGGGGTGCTGACCAAGCCGGGGCATGAACTGTCGGCGGCGGCGCAGGTGTTGTTTGATATCTTTCGAGATGAAGCGGGGAAGGGCAGGTTTCCAACTTTTTAAGCCGGTAATACAAATGTGGGCGCTGGCAAGCCAGCGCCCACATTAATTAAGGACTACTTAGTAGTAACGGTCGATCACTTTAACTTGCGAGCTGTCTTTGAAAGACGCCCAGGCATTATTAAGTGTGTCGAACACCTGCTCGATAAAGTTGCGGTCAGCCGCGGCTTTCTTGCCGACATAACCCTGGCCACGGCGGTACATCTTCAAGCGCGCCGCCAGCTCACGGTTATTGCGGTCAAACTCGGCTTCTTCGGTATGGGGCGCCAGGCAGTCAATTTGCACTTCGCCCGATTTGCCAATCCACAGGATATGGTCGTCGAGTGTGTCTTTCTGCGCTGCGAACATCTCAGCCAATTCATCGATAGTTGGTTGGTTGTTCAGATTCATGTGTAAGCCCCTTGACCAGTTGGCGATCTATCAGTTGATTCGTTAATACCAGTTGAGTTGTCTCCGGTTACTAAAACCGGGCGTCAGCGACGGGCTGCCGAATACGGGCAGGGTCTTGAAGCTGATGCATGTAGTCTTGCTGATGGGCTGCTACGCAATGCTCTGATTACGAAGACAAGCCGCGTTTGAGCGTCTTGTACCTGTCCCTTTCGGGGCCGGTCAGCTTCATCAATCTGCCTTGTGGGCAGTGCACATCCAGAAAAACAGCTCGGCGGTCAGACGAGCCTGTTCAAAACGCTTGTTACCAACGCTCTCGATCCGAGAGACGTCTAGATCATGCAAGGACAAAAAGGTTACGTCAACGGTTATGTAGTGATTATTTTTGCTCACTACATAAATTGCCGTGGGGACGGGGGAATGCGGGAAAACGTGACTTGGGCGTCATTTTCTGTGCGGTGGGTCGCGGGATTTTGGTGACAAATTTACGCAGATCCCCTGTGGGAGCTGGCTTGCCTGCGATGGCGATGCGTCAGTGGGTACATGTTCGCCTGACACACTGCTATCGCAGGCAAGCCAGCTCCCACAGGTTGATGCGTCGCTATCTCAATTTCTCGGACAGTAAGGGTAATAGCCGCTCGCAGGACGCCTGGATTTTCACCTGCAACAGCTCATCACCCCGCGTCTTGCCCAGGTTGATGGCAATCACCGGCTTACCCTGTTCAACTATCGCCTTGCACAGGCGAAACGCCGAATAGGCCATCAGCGACGACCCCACCACTAACAGTCCTTCGGCATGTTCTACCGCCGTCATCGCCTTGAGCGCCGTCGCCGGTGCGACGTTCTCGCCAAAGAACACCACATCCGGTTTCAGCCTTGCGCCGTCGCAATGTGGGCAGTGGGGTACCTGGAAGCGCTGTTCAAACACCGGATCGAGCAAGGTGTCGCCATCTGGCGCTTGCACCGCATGAACCTGCGCCATGTGCGGGTTATCGACCTCCATCTGCCGCTGGATCACGTCGCGCTCGCTACGCAATTGGCAATCCAGGCACAGCACCCGATGCAAGCTGCCATGCAGCTCGATCACATCCCGGCTGCCGGCCTGGTCATGCAGGGTGTCGACGTTCTGCGTAATCAACCCGCTGATACGCCCATGTTGTTGCAGGGTCGCGAGCGCCAGGTGGGCCTTGTTCGGCTGGGCAATGCGCACCCGTGGCCAACCCAGCATCGCCCGCGCCCAGTAACGGCGCCGCGCCTCGGGGGTGGCGAGGAATTCCTGGTACATCATCGGTGGCTTGCCCCGGCGTACACCTTCACCGTCCCGGTAATCCGGGATGCCCGAAGATGTACTGATCCCTGCGCCGGTCAGCACCAGAAAGCGCCGGCCGGTCATGGCCCGATGCAGGGTGTCGAGGTGGTCTTGCTGATGGTCCAGCGTGTCGAGCATGGGTTCCCCCTATTCGCCGCGGATGTACTGTTCCAGCTGCTGGATCAAGGCCGCTTGTTCGGCAATCGCTTCCTTGACCAGGTCACCGATGGACAGCAGGCCTAGCAGTTTGCCGTCTTCGACCACGGGCAGGTGGCGCAGGTGACTGTCGGTCATGATGTTCATGCATTCCTCGACACTCTTGTGAGTATCCACAGTGATTACCGGCGAGCTCATCACCTCATGGACCTTGGTGGTGACCGACGAGAGGCCCTTGAGCATGATTTTGCGTGCGTAATCCCTTTCGCTGATGATGCCGACCACCACGTCATCCTTGACCACGGGCAAGGCCCCGACGTTTTTCTCGGACATTCGCACCAGCGCTTCAAACACGGTGTGGTCCCATTTGATGGTGTGGACGTCCTGGTTTTTCTGGTCCTTGGCTTTGAGCAGTTGTGCAACGGTCTTCATGGCGGCCACTCCGGTGTTGTTGTTGGTAGTCCAGATCCCCTACAGAATCCTAGACCGAACCCGCCGGAGCAAGGGCCAATGCGGCGTTAAACCTGTCGAAAAACGTCATGGGCCGGTTTTTTTCGGTATTTATCCCGCATTTGCCGGCTTTTTCCCGCGTTTGGGGCTGGCAGCAGCCTTACGTGGCGCGGCCTTGCGTTTCTTTTTCCACGGCGTTGCTCCTCGGCCAGCGGGGCTGGCGGGGCCAGTGATGGTCATGCGCATGCCGTTGCAGCGCGCCACCTGCTTGCTCATCCACGCCGCTTGCTTGGCCACGAACTCTTCCAGGCTCATTTCGCCGCTTTGCACCATGTCCAGTGCCTGTTCCCAGATGGCGGTGGTGCCAGGGTCGGCGATAGCGCGGGGCACGGCGTCGATCAGGCTGAACGCGGCCGGGGTTGCCGACAGGGCCTTGCCGTTTTTTACCAGATAACCTCGGTCCAGCAGGCCCTGGATAATCCCGGCGCGGGTGGCCTCGGTGCCGATGCCCGTGGTGTCCTTGAGCTTCTGCTTGAGCAACGGGTCCTCCACCAGCTTGGCGACGTTTTTCATCGCCTTGATCAGGTCGCCTTCGGTAAAGGGCTTGGGCGGCTGGGTCCATAGGTCCTTGAGGTTGACCTTGGCCACGGCGTAGTCGTGGCCCTGCACCAGCGTCGGCAATGCTTGGGGCGCTGGGGCTTCGCGACCTTTGGCGGGTGCCAGCGCTTCGGGCAAGGCGCGTTTCCAGCCCGGCTCGATGATGACTTTGCCCACCGCGCGCAACGCGTGGCCGGCACAGTCGAAATCGGCCTGGGTGCGGTCGTATTCATGGTTGGGCAGGAACTGCGCCAGGTAGCGCGCACGAATCAGCGTATAGACCGCACGGTGCTTGCCGGTCAGTTGGCTGACCTCCTTGCCGGCGCCGGTGGGGATGATGCCGTGGTGGGCGCTGACCTTGGCGTCGTTCCAGGCCCGCGAACGGCGCTGAGGGTCGATGTGCGGCATCAGTTCGTTGACCGCTGTGTCCGCACGGCCCAGTGCCGCCAGAATCTTCGGCGCTTCACTGTGCTGGCTCAGCGGCAGGTAGCCGCAATCGCTGCGTGGGTAGGTGATGGCCTTGTGGGTTTCATACAGGGATTGGGCGATATCCAGGGTTTCTTGAGCGCCCAGGCCAAGCTTCTTCGAACAGATCTCCTGCAAGGTGCCAAGGTCGAAGGGCAGGGGCGCCACCTCGCGCATGCGTTCGGTACGCAGTTTCACCAGCCGCGCCGTGGCGGCGTTGAGCATGGCGTCGGCGGCGTCCCGCGCCAGTTGCGGGTTGAGGCAACGGCCCTGGTCGTCACAGGCATCCTCAGGGGCGCGCCATTGGGCGGTGAAGGTCATGTGCTCGTGGCGCAGGTCGACATCGATGGCCCAATAGGCCACCGGCACGAAGTCGGCGATGCTGCGATCACGGTCCACCACCAGGCGCAGGGTCGGGGTTTGCACCCGGCCAACCGGCAGCACGCCTTGGTAACCGGATTGGCGCCCCAGCAGGGTAAACAGGCGGCTCATGTTCATGCCAATCAGCCAGTCGGCACGCGAGCGCCCCAGGGCCGAGTGATACAGGCTGAAGGTTTCTGCACCGGGTTTGAGCGCCGCCAGGGCCTTGCGAATGGAGGCGTCGTCGAGTGCCGACAGCCACAGCCGCTGGATCGGCCCGCGGTAGCGGCAATGCTCCACCAGTTCACGGGCGATCATCTCGCCTTCACGGTCGGCGTCGGTGGCGATCACCAGTTCCTGGGCTTCCCCCAGCAAGCGTTTGACGGCCTTGTATTGGCTGGCGGTCTTGGGCTTGACCAGCATCTTCCATTTTTCCGGAACGATCGGCAGGTCGGCCAGCACCCAGCGTTTGTACTTGGCGTCGTAAGCGTCGGGC
>NZ_WKCD01000140.1:0-13547 GCF_021606625.1 Pseudomonas sp. PA-4-8C | reverse complement strand
CGGACATGACCGACAAGATGCGTGAAGAGTTTGAGACCGCTGTTGCTTTGGAAGCTAAAGAGCCCGTGCTGGCGGTGTACCTGAGCCGACGTGACGACACCTACAGCACCAGCACCCTCCATTTCGCATGGTGGGCTTGGAAAGCCTCCCACGCGGCGCTGCTGAAAAAGCAAGTCAAGGAACAAGAAGAATTCCTTGCCCACCTTGCCGATTTTGAGCCTGAGGACACTTTCCATGACTGACTACACCGAACTTAAGCGACTGGCCGAGGCTGCAACGCCAGGCCCTTGGAGCTATGACGGCTCCTATGTGTGCCCGGCCCGCGTGGAGGAGGGGACTACCTACGTTGAGACGTGGCGATCAGTCGCTGATTGCGCTCAGCCTGAGAACACCAAGTTCATTGCCGCCGCCAACCCTTTCTCAGTCCTGGCCATGATCGCCGAGAGCGATCGGCTGACCAAGCTCCTTGAGCGAACCGTAGAACAGTATGTGCCGCTGACTGAGCTTGAAGGCGTGCAGGGGTGGAGCCGGGTAGTTGAGCTTGTCGAAGTTGTCACCGAGCGCGACCAACTCCGCGCTGAAAACGCCGGCCTCAAGACCGGCTACGAAGCTTACGAGCGGGGGAATGCTGAGCTGAAGGCTGAGGTGGAGGAACTGCGGAAATACGGGGAAGAGTTTGCCGTATTGGCTGAGCGCCGCCGCGAAGAGGCCGACGCGTTGCGCAAGGATTCCGAATCCTATCGCTTGTTGAGCTTCTGCCATGGGCAGGGAACGCTGGAACTGGTTCGGTCTCACCATGAGCTGTGCGCCGAGATTCGCCGGTTGAAAATTCTCGCCGGCGAGCCAGTGCCGCCAACTCCCGAAGAGTTCATTGGGCCAAGCCCTGAAGGTCCGACGGCGCGCATCCGCCGGAAGCTGGCCGCCATAGGCAAGGGAGAACAGTCATGAAGCGAAACTGGACAATCGTGGTTCCAGGCTACCCGCCATTCCCAATGATCCTGCTGGATGGCGAGCTGGATCATGCGGCTGCGACTCGTGAGGCTCGCGGTATCTGGCCTGCGTGTGAGGTGCAGCCATGACCAGCCTCCAGATCCGCAACGAATCAGACCGCAACAAGGCCATGGGCTACATCGCTGGCCTTGACTTGGCCAAGCCAAAGAAGCTGGCCATCACCGAAGTGGACCGCAGCGGTGAGCAAAACAAGGCCCTGCATGCCGCACTGGCCGATATCGCCGCCCAAGTCGAGCACGCCGGAAAGAAGTGGGACGTCCTGATCTGGAAGCGCCTTCTGACGGCCGCCTGGCTGCGCGAGTCGGGCGACCAGCCGCAGATGATACCGGCGGTAGACGGTAACGGCTTCGACGTCATCTACGAACGCACCAGCAAGCTCACCGTGAAGCAGTGCAGCGAGTTGATCGAATGGGTTTTTGCTTTCGGCGCCGAGCACCAGGTGCGGTGGACGCAGAAGGACAACTGGGGAGGTAGGTACTGATGAGCCATAACTTCAAACCGGGCGACTTGGCGCTGATAGTCAAAGGTCCGTGTGTTGGTTGCTGTGTCGACCTTATCTCCTTTCATGCCGCCAACACCGATGTGCTGCTCGCAAGCGGATCTTTTGGTAGTTCAGATGTGGCTGCTTGGCGTGTTTCTGGTAACGGTCTCACCGCTCGATTCGGAACATCTGCAGAAAGGCGCCCTGTCAAGGATGGTCTCATTCCCTCCGGCCATCTAATGCCCCTGCGCGGCGATTTCACCCCGGAGCAGCAGACAGCCAAGGAGGCTGTATGACCATCGAACGTAAGCCGGCCAAGCCGAAGAAATGCCGCGTCGATGCGTGTAGAGCCTCATTCATCCCTTCGCGTATGGGGCAGGCGGTGTGCAGTCCAGCCTGCGCGCTGATCGACGGGCCAAGGCACGCACCGAAGGCCCGCAAGGCCCTGGCCGACATCGAGCGCAAGGACATCAAGGTCCGCAAGGAGAAGCTGAAGAGTAGGGCGGACCACCTCAAAGACACGCAGCAGGCATTCAATGCATGGATACGGGCGCGTGATGCTGGTCAGCCATGCATCAGCTGCGGCCGCCACCATGAAGGTCAGTATCACGCAGGCCATTACCGCACTGTAGGAGCGAACCCAGAGCTGAGGTTTGAACCGCTCAACGCCTGGAAACAGTGCGCCCCGTGCAATAACCACCTCTCGGGAAACCTCATCAATTACCGAATCTCGCTCCTGCAGAGAATTGGCGAGGAAAAGGTGGCATGGCTAGAAGGCCCTCATGAGGCCAAGAAATACACCGTGGAAGAGCTAAAGGCGATGACCGCCGAATACCGGGCAAAGACCAGAGAGCTGAAAAAAGGGGAAGCCGCATGACCTATCGCAACGTTGTTTCAGCAGTAGTTCGCGCCCTTGCGGCCGAGACGATTAATTCCGCAGGCGGCTGCGACTTTGAGCCAAAGGTGCAGTGCGCCAAGCAGAAGGGGGAGATTGTCGGCAAGGAGGCTGCATTCCTGACTGACTGCTGGGTGTTCGGGCGGCTGCATAAGGCGCTGTCGGCCGAGCACTGGCGCGCTCTGGTGGCGAAGTTCTCCACGCACACTGAGCGAAAGCACGCGGCGATTGCCGAACTGACCCGAGTGACGCGCTCACCGGCGCCGGAACGGTTCCTGCACTGCGCAGTGGTGACTTGGGCCTTGCCTCGGCTGCCTGGCGTTGACGGAAAACGCTCCACCAACGTCCTTCCGGCTGGCTGGTACGAGATGGACAACTGGTCGAACGAGCCGCACCCGATCAAGACCCAAGAGAGGTGGAGACGGGATATTCGCAAGACACTGGAGAGCGGCGTAGACCGGGCCCTGGTGGAGGCTCAGCACATTCTTGAGCAAGAAGGCCTTGTGATATCAGAAGTAGCTTGACGTGCACTGATCCAATGAGCCATTATCCACCCATCCTGTCGTACTTGCGCATGTAGGTGATGCAAGAGACAAACAAACCCGGCCACCGCGCCGGGTTTTTTATTGCCTCAAATTCGCCGCCATAGCTCCAGTGGTAGAGCAGTCGCCTTGTAAGCGAATGGCCCGGGGTTCGAATCCTCGTGGCGGCACCAAATTGGTGGGTAGCACAGTGGTAGTGCAATCGGCTGTTAACCGATCGGTCAGTGGTTCGATCCCACTCTCACCAGCCAGTAACACCTGTAGCCAGGGCAGCCTCACGGAAGGCCTGGACGCTGATAAGCCGGTAGTGCAGCGCTACGGAAAAACACCGGCAGCCCGCGCACCCTGACCTAACTGTGCTTACAGGGTGGCGCGAGACAGGAAAGGCGAGATCGATGCATTAGGGCGTCGACGCTGGGATCGTCTTCGGCTGACTGCGGGAAAGACCGCGCACCTATTCAGGGCCTCGACATTGATCGGGGCCTTCTAGTTTTCGGCTCCACCACACCCATTGCTCCGAGCTGGGAGTGCTGTGTGAGCCGATTCAATTCCCAAACATGCCCCACGGAGTCGAGCGCATGGAGTATCTACAGCGCCTGCTCGACAAGATCGACAGGTTCGAATTGTTGATTGCGGGCCTGATTGGGGCCGTTGTTGCGAGCTGGTGGCACAAGGATGATTTGTCCGACTGGCGCGCCTGGATGGTGTTCTTGGTCACCGGGGTGGCCTGCTCGCTGTACCTGACGAGCATGGTCAGCGCCTACCTGAATGTCACTGAGCCCAAGATCGTCGCCGGGATTGGCTTCTTGCTGGGCACGTTCGGCGGCTCTCTCCTGGCAGCAATCAACCGAGCCATCAAAGCCGCTGACCTCTGGGCGCTCATTCGCCAGCGGTTCGGGGGAGGCAATCCACCATGAATCTTGAACTGATCAACTCCATCGCCTGCGGCCTGATCGCGGCCTGGGCTACCTGGTGCGTACTGAGCGGGAAGGTGAGAGACGGCATCCTCGGGAAGCTGATCTACACCACGATCGCCATCACCGGTTTCGTCGTGTCGGTGCGCAGCCAGAACATCTTCTTCGGCCCGACCACTGCTGGCCTGACGCTGCATGTCGCCCTGGCTATGGCCGGCGCCCGCCATATCTTCATGGTCACCTACTGGCAGACGGTGAAGGCCTGGCTGTGCAAGACGCTCAACTGTGAGCAGTGCATGGGTTGCCCGAAGGCACCTGAAAGCATCGACCAGCCCAAGCAGTAATCCGCGCCACGTTTTCGAATGCGCCAAATCGTGGCGCGAGATAGGAGTAGGGCATGAGCGTAAAGGTACTGCAGTTCAAGCGTGAAGACTGGCGCGACGCAGCCAAGACCCTGCGCAAGATTGCCGATGACCTCGACGCTGGCGAGCATCCCGAATGCACCGTAGGCGCCTTGACCCTGATCGGCGCGAAGGGAGAGGTGACCGTGTTCGGCCTCGGCCCCAAGTGCGACGATCTGCAATGCCTGGGCGCTATGCGCTTGGGTGAGCAGAAGCTGATTGATGTGCTGCTGGATACATCAAACGACCATTGAATGACGTTCGAACGACGTTGAATGACCATTCATTCGCGAAACACCCCATGAATGAGGCTTAGCCATGGCCCTATGCGGCGCAAAGAAGCGCAGCAACGGGGAACCATGCAAGCGACACGCTGTTCCGGGTTCCTCTCGCTGCAAGCTACACGGCGGGGCTGCCACCAAGGCCAACAAAGGCAATCAGCACGCCCGCAAGCACGGGATCTATTCGGACACTCTGACTGCTGATGAGCATGGCCTCTGGGATGACATCGGCATCGGGACGCTCGACGACGACATCAAGATCGCCAAGCTCCAGTTGCGTCGCGCGCTGATGGCCCAAGCCAAGGCTGAAGCGGGTGACGGGCTTGTTCTGGATATGGAGAGCATCCACACCCAGGCGACCGATCCTGTTGAAGAGAGTGAGCCTGCGAAAGAGCCAGGCCGTCCATCAATGACAACCCAGCGTCGACGCCAGGGCTACGAGGACATCATCAACCGCCTGCTGGGCCGTATTGGTGACCTTGAGTCCAAGCGCGCCGACATGATCAAGAAGCTCGACCCTGAAGACGACGGGCCATTGCCTCAGCGCATCGAAGTGGTGGTGACTGACGCGAGACGCCCCAATGCCGAGCCTTAACGTACCTCAAGCCCAGTTCCTGGCACTGCCTCACAAGTTTCGCGCATTCGTGGCTGGTTTTGGCTCTGGCAAGACCTGGGTAGGCTGCTCGGCGCTCGGGAAACACTTCTGGGAGTGGCCGCGCATCAACGCCGGCTACTTCGCTCCTACATACGCCCAGATCCGCGACATCTTCTACCCGACAATGGAAGAGGTGGCGCATGACTGGGGGCTTCGCACTGAGATCAATCAGTCGAACCATGAAGTCCACGTCTACAGTGGCCGGCAGTACCGCGGCACCGTGATATGTCGATCCATGGAGAAGCCGCAGACAATCGTCGGCTTCAAGATCGGTCACGCGCTGGTCGATGAGCTCGACGTAATGAGTTTGGTTAAGGCGCAGCAGGCATGGCGCAAGATCATTGCCCGGATGCGCTACAACGCCCCAGGGTTGCGCAACGGGGTGGACGTAACGACGACCCCTGAGGGTTACAAGTTCGTCTACCAGCAGTTCCTGAAACAGGTGCGCGACAAGCCTTCGCTGGGTGATATGTACGGCCTGGTGCAGGCCAGCACGTTCGACAATGAACTGAACCTGCCACCTGACTACATCCAGTCGCTGATGGAGTCTTACCCGCCGCAGTTGATCCTGGCCTACCTCAATGGTCAGTTCGTCAACCTGACGTCCGGTTCGATTTATCACTCGTACGACCGCAAGCACAATCAGTGCTTCGACACTGTGCAGCCTGGCGAGCCACTGTTCATCGGCATGGACTTCAACGTCGGCAAGATGGCAGCGATCACGCACGTAAAGCGCGACGGGTTACCCAGGGCGGCTGATGAGCTGGTAGACGGCTACGACACACCGGACATGATCAGGCGCATCAAGGAGCGCTACTGGCGGTACGACAGCAAGGATTACGAGAAGACCTGCGAAATCAGGATCTACCCGGATGCCTCGGGCGGTTCACGCAAGTCGGTGAATGCCAGCGAGACGGACATTGCCATTCTTCGGCAGGCCGGTTTCACGGTGATAGCGCCGGCGGCAAACCCGCCTGTAAAGGACCGCATCAACGCAATGAACGCCATGTTCTGCAATGCCCAGGGCGAGCGCCGGTATCTGGTGAATCCGTTCACATGCCCGACATACGCCGACGGCCTTGAGCAGCAGGTGTGGGCCCCCAACGGTGAGCCAGACAAGACCGCGGGTGTAGACCATGCGAACGACGCCGGCGGCTACTTCATCCACCACGATTACCCGATCATCAAACCGATGACCCACATCCCTGTCACCTTCACTTTCTGAGGCCAATATGGCGAATTACAGCATTCCCCGGGCAGAGTACGCACAAGCCCTGGCTGGCTGGCAGTTGGTGAAGCGTTGCGTTGCTGGTGCGCGAGAGGTTCGCAAGCACGACGAATACCTGCCGATGCCCGACCCTGAGAACAAATCACCTGAGAATCAGGCTCGGTACAAGCAGTACAAGAAGCGGGCAATGTTCCTCAACGTTACCGGGCGCACGCGCACCGGCCTAATGGGGGCGGTGTTCCGAAAGACTGCTGAGTTGTCGCTACCGACGGCGGTCGAATACTTGAAGGAGAACGCCAGCGGCGACGGCACAAGCCTTGAGCAGCTCTCGAAAGAATCCGTAGGAGAGTGCCTGGACACGGGGCGTGGTGGATTTCTGGTCGATTTCCCCAGGGTTGCCGCCGAGAGTGGCGTTTCTTCGATGGCAGACCTGGCTACCAGGCGCGCACTCATCCACTTCTACGACGCCTTGGCTATCATTGATTGGGAAGAGCAGGTGATCGACGGCGTTAAGCGTCTGGTGTACGTGAACCTGCAAGAGTGTGTAACCGAGTTCAACCCTGCCGAGCTTTCGCGTGAAACCTACAACCAGAACCGCGTCCTGCTGCTGATTGATGGTAAATACGTCCAGCGAGTCTACAAGAAAGGTACTGATGACTATGAGGAAGCCATACCAACGGATAAGGCCGGCAATGCGTTCGACCACATCCCGTTTAGCTTCTACGGCGCCCAGAACAACGACGCCAGCATCGACAAGTCGCCCCTTGAGGACCTGGCTGATGTGAACATCCTGCACTACGGCAACAGCGCCACGGTGGAAGAGAGTGGTTTTATCAGTAGCCAGCCAACGCTGTTCATCACCTCCGATATCAGTGCTGATGAGTTCATTAAGGCAAACCCAAACGGTATGCAAATTGGATCGCGACGCGGGCATTTGCTCGGGAAGACAGGATCCGCAGATTTGGTACAGGCTGAAGAAAGTCAGCTCGCCCGCACGCTGATGAAGGACAAAGAAGAGCAGATGCTCATGATCGGTGCTCGTATCGTCCAGCAGGGCGGCGGCGCCGAGACGGCAGAGGCTGTTCGCATCCGATATAGCTCGGACAACAGCGTGCTTGGCACTATTGCTGGCAACGTATCTGAGGCCCTGAAGAGAGCCATCCTTGACGCCGAGCGCTTCATGATCGGCGAGCCGGACGAAGCAGGCACTGTGTTCTGGCTAAACCAGGCGTTCTTCGACGAGACCATGACCGCTCAGGACATCATGGCCCAGGTGCAATTGTGGCAGCAGGGCTTCATTGCGAAGTCCGATGTTCGGGTGAACCTGCGTCAGGGCGGCGTGCTTGAAGCTGATCGCACCGACGAGAAGATCGACCAAGAACTGGCCAGCGCGCCACCGGTAGGCGGAAACGATGAGCAATGAAGGCTTTCTTGAGGATGCTGCTACACGTCACCAGATTTACGTCCAGCGGTATGCAGGCGGAAACCTCAAGCGAGTGGCCGTATTTCTCAGCAGGGCAATCAAAACAGCCAAGCAGCGAGTTTCGGATGGGCTGAGCGCCTACGGGACCAAGCGCTACACCTCGCAGATAGAAACGCTCCAAGGCGATCTGCGTGGTATCTACGATGACCTGAAGGGTCAGGCGCAACTTGATCTGAGCGATTTTGGTTCATACGAGGCCCAGTTCAACGCAACCATGCTGGGAAGGGTGGTGCGCGCCGTCGTGCAGCTCAACGTGCCGTCGGCTGAAATGGTTTCTGCTGCGGCGATGGCCGATCCACTGGAGTTGGAGGCTCGAAAGGGCATTCAGCGCATCAGTATCAGCGGCGCCTTGGACCAGTTCGGCACCAAGAAGGCGGCCGAGATCATAGGCGAGATCCAGATCGGGTCATCGCTGGGCGAAACCAGCCAACAGATCAGCCGACGCCTGACCAGCATTCACCAGTTGCAGCAGGATCAGGCGGGAGCCCTGGTGCGCACCATGACCAACCACATCGCCAGTACGGCGCGCATGGAGACGCTGAAGGCCAACGACGACATCCTCAAGGGCTGGCGCTGGATATCTACACTGGACAGTCATACGACCCCAATGTGTCAAGACAGGGATCAGCGGATGTACGGATGGGATGACCCTAAACCACCAGGCCACTGGGGCTGCAGGTCAAGCTCGTTGCCCGTGCTGAAAGATGAGTTTGCTCGCGAGATTACTGGTTCAACTCGGCCATCAATCGGCTCCGATGGTGTTGAGCTGGTTTCGAGCAAGACCAGCTATCAGGAGTGGCTTGCCCGTCAGCCTGCCGCCTTCCAGCGTGAGGTGCTCGGGCCGAATCGCTACGCTCTGTTCAGCAAGGGTGAGCTGACCTTGGACAAGTTCATTGACGACAACGGCAAGACCCTCACGCTACAGCAGTTGAGAGCCCTTGAGCCGCAGGCCTTTGAGCGCGCAGGCATGTAACAAGCAGAAAGATTGAACAGCCCTGCCATTCGGTGGGGCTTTTTTATGTCCGCAGGCAGGGCCTGCACCAAGTCTCTGGGAGACAGCAATGACCTTGAAATTCCAATTGGACAGCCTTGAAGGCGTCGATGAGTCCGTTCAGGCCCTGTACGTCGAGAAGGACGGCAAGTTCGTTCTTGGTATTGAAGGCCTTCCTCAGCCTGAAGACGTTTCCGGCCTTAAGTCCAAAGTTCAGGAACTGCTGGACGAGAAGAAGGCGGCTGACAAGGCTCGCAAGGAGGCCGAAGACGCGGCCCGCCTGGAGCGTGAAGAGTCGGCCCGTAAGTCAGGCAACGTCGAAGAGCTCGAAAAGTCCTGGTCTGAGAAGTACAACCGCCGTGAAGCCGAGCTGAACGGTCTGCTGGAGCAGGAGCGCGGCACACTGGGTGGTCAGATCCGGGATCTGACTGTCGGCCGGACCGCCACTGACATCGCAACCACGCTGGCCATCCCCGGCAGCGCCAAGGCATTGCTCCCCCATATCGAACGCCGCCTGAGCGTCGAGCAACGCGACGGGAAACCCGCCGTAGTAGTGCTGGACCAGGCCGGCAAGCTCTCCGCGACCACGCTGGATGAGCTGAAATCTGAATTCATGAACGACCCCGCATTCGGTCCACTGATTGCGGGTAGCAAAGCATCTGGCGGCGGGGCCGGCGGTGCTGGAAAGGGCGGCGGGGCCGCGAAAGGAAACATCGGCGGCACCAAAACGGAACGCACGGCGGCAATCGCCAGCCAGTTCCCTGATCTCCCTCTCAATTAAGGATTCACACTATGTCCCTGACCCAAATGCAGGTCTTCAACGATTACATCATGAAGGCCACCATCGAGACGCTGGACCAGTACCTGGAGGCGTTCAACGCCGCCAGTCGCGGCGCCATCGTCCTCTCCCCGGACGGCTTCACTGGCGACTTCCTGCAAGAGTCGTTCTTCCAGACTCTGGCAGCCGCCCAGCGCCGCGTTGACCGCTATGCAACCAACGGCATCGCGCCGATCACCGACCTGGCCGAGCTGAAGAACTCGTCCGTGAAGGTGGCAGGCGGGTTTGGCCCGGTTCGTTACGAGCCTTCGCAAATGACCTGGCTGGAGCGTCCAACCGCTCAAGGGGTAGAGGTTGCAAGCCGTGCGTTTGCTGAAATCCTGCTGAAGGATCAACTGAACACAGCTATCGCTGCTCTGGTGGCCGCGATCACTGCTCAGTCCGCAGCCGTGAACGATGTGTCGGACACTCTGGGTATCAGCCAAGCCGCGCTGAACAACACCCACGCCAAGTTCGGCGATGCCAGCCAGAACCTGGTAACCCAAGTCATGCAGGGCACCACCTATCACAAGCTGATCGGCCAAGCCCTGCAAAACCAACAGCAGCTGTTCCAGGCTGGCAACGTGCGCGTGATCGACATCCTCGGCAAGGTCTCGGTGGTTACCGATGCCCCGGCGCTGATGCAGGCAGGCGTAGATCCAGCGCCGAACAAGGAAATCATCCTGTCCCTGGTGCAGGGTGCTGCTCTGGTGCATGACGGCCGCGATATGGTCAGCAACGTGCAAACCTCGAACGGTAAGGAGCGCATCGAAACCACTATCCAGGTTGACTACACCTTCGGCCTGGGCCTGAAGGGTTACACCTGGGACACCACCGCCGGCGGCAAGTCTCCAACCGACGCAGAACTGGCGACCGGTACCAACTGGGACAAAACCGCCACCAGCATCAAGCACACCGCTGGTGTTGCATTGATCGGTGATGCCTCCAAGTAACCCCTGATGCCGAGTCGAGCCAAGTGCTCGGCTCGGTGAGGATGCGACATGAGCAATAAGATTTGGTATCTGCCTGGCCCGTTTCACCAGTACCAGGAAGACGTTAAGGCCCTGGCCAAGCAAGCAGGCCTACGCATCATCGACGCAAGCGTGACTGCGAGCCGTGACGGAGCTGCCGAGGCTGTCCCGGCGGTGACGATCAAAGAGGCACCTAAGGTTCCGCTGACCTCTGGTGACAATTCCAGCATCGATATCGACGCCCTCCGCTCCGAGCTTGAATCTGTCGGCCTGGTCGTCGAGTCATTTGCTGATCAAGCGCTGGCGCGCCCCGAAGGTGAGCTTGGAGCTGTTGCTGATCGCCTGTTCCAGGTGTTCGAGGCGGTCAATGCTGGCGTGCAGAGTCTGCGCAACGAGCGTGACGGCGGGGTCGAGACGGTGAATGTCCTGCAAAAGCAGATCGATGATCTGCTGGCCCATGCCGATAAGGCGAGCGCCGAGGCTAAGGAAATCGCTGACCTGAAGGCCAAGCTGGACGCAGCCAATGTCACCTATCGTGCCAACGCCTCGAAAGAGTCGCTGCAAAAGCAGGTCGACGAACTCGCCAAGTAACACCCGGGGCTTCGGCCCCACTCATTCAAGCGGAGGCCAGATGGCTACCTACATCACTGTGGCGGACGTTGACGCCATCCTAGGGCCTACATGGACTACCGAGGACAAGAAAGCCCGCGCAGTGTTGCAGGCGAATGCCTATCTGACCTCGCTCAATCTGGTCGGCGTCGATATGGACGCCATCCCGGATGAGGTGAAGCAGGCCGGCGCCGAACTGGCCAGGGTCGCCTCTGAGGGCAAGCTCTACCAGCGGCAGACCGAAGGTTCGCTTGAGGCCAAGACGGTCAAGGCCGGATCTGTCAGCACCAGCAAGACGTTTGCCACGCTGGACAGTAGCAAGATCATTGCGCAGCCCGGTGATGTGCAGTTCGCGTTGGCGCTGCTTTCCCCTTTGCGGTCGAGCCCGTTCTCGTTCCGCGTAGATCGGGGGTGACCCATGGGCCTGCGCGAAGACATCCAGACCGATCTGGCCGAGGCCTTCGATACCGACCTGGCCGATGCCGTGCAGCCATTCTCTGGCGGCGTGACACTGCCAGGCACGTGGGACCCGGTCACCGAGGCAGCAGGGGCGCCCGTTGTCATTGCCTACACCGGGCGTGGCGTGTTTGATGCCTTCAAGATGGCGCAGGTGGATGGCGTGAATATCCGCGCCACTGATCAGCTGCTGATCGCGCTGACCAACGAAACGATCGGCGACATCCCGGACATCGGCCACAAGATCAATGGGTTTGACGTGGTCAACGTCCAGACCGACCCGGCCGGCGCCCATTACGAGATCCAGCTGAGGAAAGTCTGATGGCCCAGGGCTGGAGCATCCCACCTACGGCATTCGCCGACCAGATCGATCAGGATGTTGCTCGACGTGTGCGAGTTATAGCGATGGCATTGCTTGGCGAAGTCATCAGCAAGTCACCAGTCGATAGCGGTAGGTTCAGGGGCAGCCACATCGTGAGCGTCGGAAGCCCGGTCTATACCGTAACGACACATACCGACAGGAATGGTACCGACACCCTCGATAAGGGAAGTGCGGCGCTTTCCGGCCTGGAGCCATACACAGTTGTCTACATACAGACCAATCTTCCCTATGCGGAGCGGCTGGAGAATGGCGGCTATAACGGACCAACTCAAAAGGTTACAGAGGAAGGCTTTAGTCGGCAGGCGCCGGCAGGCGTATATGGCCTTTCTTTCATAGGCGTAAGCGAGGCGTATCGAGAATGACCTACGAGCAGATCAGGGCGCTCATCACCGCGCGCATGGCGTCCTTCACCGGTATTGACCAGGCGCGGATTGATTACCCAAACCAGCCTGCAGTGTTCACCCCGCCAGATACTGGCCTGTGGTGCCGCCTGAATATTCAGTATGCCTCAGCCTTCATGGCTGGCATGGCTGACCAGCCATACACTCGAAAGCCCGGGCAGATCAGCATCCAATGCTTCGCGAGGGAGCGCACCGGCACCAAGGCCATAACGGAACTGGCCGACGCACTCGAAGCGCACTTCGCCTACTGGATGTCCGGCGATCTTGAATGCATGGAAGCCAGCCAAGTGGTCGCCGGTGAGTTCGAAGGCTTCTACCAGATCAACGTGAACATCCGGTTCCGCGCCGGCTGAGCCAGGCAACACCAAGCCACCCGCCATTGAGCGGGTTTTTTTATGCCCAAACAAAGGTGGAAACCATGTCTAGCGGCGCAAAAGTTGTAAGTCACATCATCAAGGAGGTGACGCCAGGCGTTACCCCCACCGGCGCCTGGGACACGCTGCGCCTTACCGGCAACGCACTGACCCCAACCGTCAACACCGCAGTCAGTGACGAGATCACTGATTCCCGTATCAGCCAGGGCTCGGTGGCCACCAGCACCGACATCGGCGGCGACCTGACTGCTGAATTCTCGTTCGGCTCCTTCGATCAGCTGCTTGAGGCCGCTTTCTACGGCGCCTGGACTGGCAACGTGCTGTCTGTGGGCGATACGCGCAACACCTTCAGCATCGCCAAGGGCTACAGCGATGTCGGCGTGTACAGCGTGTTCAAGGGCGCTCATGTATCCACCTTCGCCCTCGACATTCCCTCCGACGGCAAGGTGACCGCCACCTTCAATATGGCGTGCCTGGATTACGCCGACAGCGACACGCCGATTGTGGTGTCGCCGAACGCTCCCACCACCACGCCGTTCCTGTCGAACAACAACGTCGGCACCATCTCGATAGACGGCGAGTCACTCGAAGGCGTGGCCTGCGTGTCGGCCATGACCATCAGCCTGGACAACAGCCTTCAAGCCCAGCGTTGCAT
>NZ_WKCD01000014.1:0-54457 GCF_021606625.1 Pseudomonas sp. PA-4-8C | reverse complement strand
GCCTTGCTCTACCTGGGGCTGTTCACCTTTACCGTGGCTGCCGTGGGTGTGGGACTGTCGATTTCGGCGGTGTCGCTGACTATGCAGCAGGCCATGCTCTACACCTTTTTGCTGATCATGCCACTGATGCTGCTGTCTGGCCTGCTCACTTCGGTGAAAAACATGCCGCAGGCGCTGCAAATCGCCACCTACGTCAATCCGCTGCGTTTTGGCACCAGCATCGTGCGGCGGGTTTACCTCGAAGGCGCGGGGTTAGCCGATGTAGGGCTCGACTTCATTCCCTTGCTGATAATGGGCGCCATCACGCTGCCGCTGGCAGCCTGGCTGTTCCGCAACCGACTTTCCTGATCCAGGTACCCGCCATGTCCAACTCTCAGCTGTTTCGCTTTCGCCCCGCACGCCTGGCGGTAGTGGTCTGCACCGTTGCACTGAGTGCCTGTGCCGTCGGCCCCGACGTGGTCAAACCCACGCCCGCGGCGCCGGACGACTGGACCACGTGGAGCAGTGCCGCCCCGTCGTTGCGCGCTTCCGTCAACCTCACGCAAGCGCCGCGTGCCACCTGGTGGCAAGCATTTTCCGACCCGGTGCTGGAGCGTTTGCAGGTGCAAGCCATTCAAGCCAGCCCCGACCTGAAGACCGCATCGTTACGCTTTGCTCAATCCCGTGTGCAGCGCAGTACCGTCGCCGCCCAACGTGCGCCGGAGGTCGGCCTCAGTGGTTCGGCAACCCGCCAACGCCAGAGCGAAACTGGCGCCGGTACACGGTTGATCGACGCGATAGGCGCCGGCAGCAACGCCGACGACCTGAAAAAATTGCTCGCCGAACCTTTCACCCTCTACCAAGCCGGCTTCGACGCCTCCTGGGAGCTGGACCTGTGGGGCCGCGTGAGTCGCTCCATCGAAGCTGCTGATGCCGACATCGCGCAGCAGGCCGCCTTGCTTGCGCTGGCCCGCCAGAGCCTGGCCAACGATGTGGCGCGCAACTACTTCGAACTGCGCACCACCCAGCGCCAGATCCGCCTGGCACGCGAAGACATCGCCGCCTTGGATGAACAGGTGGAGATTCTCGCCGCACGGGTGCAGGGCGGTATCCTCGACCATCTCGACCTTGAGCGCCAGCGCGCCGAGCAGGCCTCGCTCAAAGCCCAGTTTCCGGCATTGTTGGCCCAAGAAGGCGCCAGCGCCAACCAGCTCACGCTGCTGCTCGGCGAACGCCCCGGCGCGTTGCGCGACCAACTGGCGCCACTCGCTGACAACCGTCAAACTCCCTTGCCCGACCTGGCATTGGGCCTGCCCTCGGAGGTGGCCTTGCAGCGCCCCGACATTCGCGCGGCCGAGGCTGCCCTGGCCAGCGCCACGGCCGATATTGGCGTGGCACAGGCACAGCTCTATCCGAGCATTCACCTGGGCACGAAGTTTGGCTATGAGTCGTACCTGAGCGGTGAATTCACCGACTGGGGCAGCCGAACCTGGTCGATTGGGCCCAGCCTGGACCTGCCGCTGTTTGACCACGGCCGGCGTAAAAGCGTGGTGCAACTGCGCGAGCTGCAACAGCAGGAAGCCGCGGTGACCTACCAGCGCACCGTGCTCAAAGCCTGGCAGGAAATCGACGACGCCCTCAGTGCCTACAGCGCCGAGCAGCAACAGGCGCAGCAACTCGACCTGCAAGTGAAAAGCGCCGGCGAAGCCTACTCATTGGCGCAAGCGCGCTACCAAGGCGGTACGGTGGACTTCATCTCCGTACTCGACAGCCAGCGCAGCTACCTGCAATCACGCCGCAGCCTGGTCGCCAGCCAGGGCCGCCTGCGCACACGCTTCGTGACGATCAAGAAAGCAGTGGGTGCTCCAATACACGTGGTCAGCCCTGGGAGCAATGACGGGACGAAGCACTAGATCCCTGGTTTGAATCGCAAAGCACCTGACCTGGCATAAGGGGATTAGAGAGAAAGCACATAACGTCTGCCGTTGGCCAGTTTCGGGCATTGGCCAATTGCTGCTGTCGGCCAGTTCACGCCCTTCTTGACCGGCAGCTATAGATTGAAAGCGACAACGCAGGAGCTTGTCAGCCACAGGGTAAACCCCTCCTGCATTACAGTGCTCCCCCAGCAAGACTAGGAGTCGTGTAGATCAGGCGCCCAGCTTCCTGCACTTCAGCATCATGACCGCCATAGGCTCATATGGCCGAATCCTTTGGCGACAAGCAATACAACTGTAGAATGCAGCCGCCAAGCGTTGTTCCCAGCGCCTCCCCCGCAGCAAACGCGACCTGATGTTCACCGTGATGAACACTCGCGACCCCATGAAGCTGATTGAGCACATCGCTCAGCATCTGGATCTTGAATAGCACTCCCGAGCTGCCATGCAGCTAATGGCTTCGGCGCTTTTGCTTGCGCTTGTTTGAAACCGGGCACGGCAGAGTTGCCGCGCCCGGCTTTAGGCGGCGCCGGCGTCCCGCGCAGGTGCCGCCGACGGGTTGGCAGCCTGATTTCCGACCAGAGGGTAGCTGGCCTCGGGTGCTTGCCACCTATAGGGGAAACCCCGCTTACGCAACGGCGCCCCGGCTTCCTTGCCGGGGCGCTATGCACATCAGGCGGCGAGCGTGTGACCGTGAACCTTATCGTCGGCCTCTACCGACTCCGGTTCCTCCGTCACGTCCTGAACTAACTGCGACTCCGCCCCCTGCCCTACCGTGAACATGGCCGGCATCCAGCGGGTGCCTTCGACAAGCCGTTCAGCCTCGCTGGCGATGTCGGTCTTCTTGAGCTTGGCCAACTGGTTGACGTGCTTCGGTGCAAACTCTCCCACGGCCTCGAGGATCGCCGCCTTGGTGATGTGCTGAAAAATAGCTCTCGGCGGTCGGCCTCCACCACGCGGCCATGTCCAGTCCCACGGCCTGGGCCAGCTCGGCTCCGGGCTGGAGCTGAGCGGCACGGAGCGTGATCACGTCGACGCTCGCCGCCACGCACACCGCGAGCAGCCTCACCAGTTCGTCCTGGGGCATCGCCAACAGCGCGGCAAACAGCTCGGCGCCGTCCTGCGGCAGCTGCTCACCCCAAGCCTGGAGCAGCTCATGCAGCGCCACGGCGGCGGGCGACTCCGGCCAGTCCGGGGCCAGACTGTCGAGCCGATCACACACGGTCTGGCGGATGCCGAGCGGCATGCTGTCGCCGTGATGTCCGATCTGCAGGACAGTTTGCACCATACCATGCACCAGTGCCGCCTGCGGGTGCCGGGCCACCTCAATCTGCAGCGCCGCAGTGCGGTGGGCGCTCAAGCGCTGCGCCAACCGGTCGGACAGACTCGCAGCCTTGGGCGGTTCGGCGACATCGCCGACATCGTCGTTCGTGCGCTCGCTGCCGCCCTGCCCCTGGCGCAGCCGCTCCAGCGTGCGCAGCGCGTTGGCCTCGGCCTCGCGCAGCAGCCCGCGATGGGTCACAGCCTCACCGCTGCGGTCGATGGTAACCACGACGCCGGCCACACTGAGCACTTCCGGGGTGTAGTCCTGCAAGGACTCACCCAGCGCGTGCAGCTCAGCGGCCATCTGCTCGCGCCGCCGCTCCAGGGCCGGCACCCTGTCTTCGTCCTCGACGTCGTAGGCGTCCTCCAGCTCGGCATCGACCTTCTCCAGCCGGGATTGCAGCGAGGCAATGCGGCGCGCTTCGCGAGTGGTCGGTTCGCGACGGGTGCGCGGCGCATTCTGGAAGGCCTGCCGATCCGCATAGCTGAACTGTGGCACGGCCTCCACCCAGGCCCAGCCCTCGGCGCGCACGTCCTCGGCCAACGCCTCCAGCTTCCCGCGCACCAGCGTTTCCAGCAACGCGGCATCGGTGAGATAGGTGCCGCTGTTGTCGTCGGCGAACAGGTCACGACGGATGCCACCGCCCGCCTCCGTGTAAGCGTCCAGCCCGACGAAGCCCACCAGCGGATGGCTTACGTCGATTTCGCGCTCCGTCAGGCGCGCCCGCAGGGCGGATGCGTTGCGTTGCCATTCCGGCGCGCCGTAGAACGCGGCCTCCTGTGAGGCGTGGTCGTCGGTGATGGTCAGGGCCATCAGTTGCTCCAGGGTGACGGTTCCGGCCCGGTAAT
This sequence comes from Pseudomonas sp. PA-4-8C, assembly GCF_021606625.1. Classification (NCBI taxonomy): domain Bacteria; kingdom Pseudomonadati; phylum Pseudomonadota; class Gammaproteobacteria; order Pseudomonadales; family Pseudomonadaceae; genus Pseudomonas; species Pseudomonas sp. PA-4-8C. Next base: position 50,372 of record NZ_WKCD01000014.1, on the reverse strand, counting down.
CCGCCATCAGGCGCGGCGAGACGTTCGCCAGCTTCAAGCGGCGTTGCACCACCAGCGGAGTCACGCCGAAGTCGGCGGCGATGTCTTCGATGGGGCGGCCTTCCTTGACCAGCGCGGCGAATGCCTCGAACTGGTCGGCGGGGTGCATCTGCTCGCGCAGCAGGTTCTCGGCGAGGCTGACGGTACGGGCCGAGGCGTCAGGCACCAGCAGGCACGGCACCTCGAAATCGGCGGCCAGGCATTTCTTCTTCGCCAGCAATTTCAAGGCGGTCAGGCGGCGATCACCGGCCACCACCTCGAAATGCTCGCCATCGGCGGCGAGGATGACGACGAGGTTTTGCAGCAGGCCAATACGGGAAATGCTCGCGGCCAGCTCGTCGATGGACAGGCGCGGCGTGGTGCGCGCATTGCGTTTGGAGCGACGCGGCAGCAACTGCGCGAGCGGCAGCAACAGCAGGTTCTTGGTCGGGTCGGCCACTTGCAGGGCGGACACGCTGACAGCTTCGGTGGGGATGATCGCGTTCATGGTGGTAGCTCCATTCAAGGGATAACGACTGCGGTTGAAATGGAGGGGCCGTACAGCTGACAGCCACCTCCGGGTGGGGGTCAGGCTTTCAACTGGCGCAGGCCATCGGCCAGCAGCCAAAGGGCGCGGTTCAGGCGCAGGTCTTGGTCGATGCCCTGCACGGGGCGGGTGCGCTGGCGGCACCCGTTGCCGCCGCGCCCGGCCAGCCCGCCGCGAATGAGGTTTTCCTGGGTGCGGTTGAACACGCTCCACAGGTCGGCCCGGTTGTCGTCGAGGCGGCGTGCGGCCAGCACCTGCCGTTCGGTGATCGGTGCCGGCTTGCCGGGGTCGTCGTACTTGAGGGCGAGTGCGGCACGGGCAAAGACTTCGGCCTCGCCGCCGTCCAGGGTGACAGCGCGCATGGCCTCGCGGGACGCCTGCGCCTGCTCGAAACCGTGCAGCACCTCGTAGGCGCCCTCGATCACCTGGGCGGCTACGTCGCCCTTGTGCGGCACGCGCACGTCCGCCACGGTGTCACCGCAAACCAGGCCGTTCTGGCAGACGAAGCGGAACATGCCGGCGAGCATCTGGTAGCTGCTGGTGCCGTCGTGCGAGTTCAGCAGGATGATTTCGTTGGCTTCACCTCGGGCGTCGATCTGGCTGGCATGGCGCAGGCGGATCATGTGTTTGGTGAAGTCGCGCCGGTCGTCATGGCGCACGCGGGTCTGGCACACCATGAAGGGCTCGAAGCCTTCACCGCGCAGCTCTTGCAGCACGCTGGCGGTCGGGATGTAGGTGTACCGCTGCGAGCGGCTTTCGTGTGGAGCCTCCGCGAAGATGGACGGGGCCACGGCGCGGATCTGGTCATCCAATAAGGGAGACTCCGAGCGCAGCACCGGGGAGCGGTAAGAGAAGTTAGAAGCAAGTTGCATGGTCGTTCTCCTGACAAGGATTGGCTGTCGAAAACCACCACCGGATTCCTAGATTCGGAGCCCGCTTTCGGCTCTACCGGTGGGGTCGGCGCGGAGACCTGGGCCGGCCTCGTTGCCACCGTCTTTCCTGAGTTCATCGCCCGCGACGGTCAGGAGCGCGCGGACTGGAGCCGTCAAGGAGGCAAGCGCCGGGTGGTGCGGCCCGCAGGCGCAGCCGAGGACACGGCCCGGCGCGCCTTGATGGCCCAAGACCGCGCGCTACAGTCGCGACAAGGTGATGAAGTCAGGGAAAGACGGATCGACAGGCAATGGCCGCAACGTTGTCGCAGACTCCACGCAAGCGCAGCGCGCAGGCCCAGATTCACGAAGCCGGGCCGTAGGCATCAGCCGAGCACAGCGAGGGAACGATGGAAGCCCAAGGGGGCGAGACTCTCGCAGCGAGGCTCGCTGCACAGCACGACAGCGCGCCCGGCCACTGGCCGGGGATGCCCAAACAACAGGAAGTACCTGAGAGCCGGTCGAGCAATGTGGCCTGGGGTACCGACACGCCCGCCTGGGTCAAATAGGCTGCAAAGCACCTTCAACATAAGGGACGACACATGCGCACCGTACAGACCACCAGCCCGCAGCAAGCCTGCGAAAACATCCTGATCGACGAAAAGCGCTACAACACCGAGCGCGACATCCTGCGTAGCGAGAATGCCGTCATCGATCGCCTGCTCGCTCGCAGCCTCGAGATGAAACAGGCCTACGGCGAACTGCACGAAAAGTTGTCCCCGCAGCCACCGGCACTCAGGGTATTTCTAGGCCTTTTGCTGAGTACCGCAGCTTTTTGGAGCCCGGAAAGGATCGCCAAGTCCCGCACCCAACGGGACGAACTAGTCGAAACCAACCGTCAGATCGCGCGAAAAGCCGAAGACTTGGCGCAGCTACTGGAACAGCGCTCCCGACTGCATGAAACCTCCGGTTTCAGCAGCCACACCCACTATCACGTCTGCGATGTGATCGAGGCGGCAGCCGGGAACCACTCTCTGTTCAATGCCTACGTGAAAGAACGCCTGGACACCCTCTGCGGCCAGTTCGACCTGAAATACTGGCCCTCGCTGGATCAGCTTGTCCGCGCGGTGTCGACGGACGCAGAAAATGCCACTCTGGAAGCCACAGATCCGCTGACCCTGGCTGCGACGGCCGCGACGCGTCCCTCTCGGGCCGACTTCTTCAAGACACTGTTCGCCGCCATCGAGGAGAACAGCGCGCACCACCATGGACAGCTTCCCGAAGGCTTCCGGCTCACCGATGGTACGTTGGCCTCATTGGCGAACTGCGCGTTGGACCTGGTGCCGGACGAGCTGGCGGACAGCGCCTATGTGAAACGGCTTCGCCAGCGCGAGCGCAATGGCGACATGTGATGCTGTTCTGGCCACATTCGGCGGTGCAGCAAAAAGGGGGCCGAAGCCCCCTGCAGCTAGAGCAATCCCTGCTCTGCGAATGAAACAGTGTCCTCGCCGCCCACGATGATGTGATCCAGCGCGCGCACCTCCACCAGCGCCAGGGCCTCCTTGAGGCGCTGGGTCAGCACCTTGTCCGCCTGGCTTGGCTCTGGATTTCCGCTCGGATGGTTGTGCGAGAAGATCACCGCCGCTGCGTTGACTCGCAATGCCTCCTTCACCACTTCGCGCGGATACACCGAAGCCTGGTCGATGGTGCCACGGAACAACTCCACGTATTCAAGCAGCCGATGCTGACTGTCGAGGAACAGTGCCGCGAACACCTCGTGCTCGAATCCAACCAGTTTGGTGCGCAGGTAGTCCTTGACCAGCTCCGGCGCGGTGAACAGCGCCCCGCGCTGGTATTTCTGGTCGATCACCTGGCGCGCCACGTTCAGGATCTCGTCCACAGACGCGGGCAGGTAGCGCCCCTGCGCGTCACGCACCAGCAGCATGGAATCGAACGTGAAAAAGGAAAATTGCGACATGGTCGTGCTCCGGTTGCACGGGCGGAATTGCCCGGAACCGGTGCCAGCACGGCGCAGCGCAAGCTGTCAGGGGTCCACGACGGCCACAGGACGCCAGCGCGCAACGCGCGCGCAGCCCTTGACAGCGAGAACGCCGTGATACGGTGAAGGGAACAGCAAGACCGCCCCCACTCCACCCACGCCACGGATCGGCAAGCGGAGCGCGCAGGCCCACAAGGGCCGGAGGTGTCAGGGATCAAAGCCGAATGGCCGCGACTCGGCACGAGGCGTGGGGCGCAGTCCGCGAGCCCGACGGCGGAACGCCGGGACACACTAGCCAATAGCGAACACACGAACTCGCAACTTCAAGTCAAACAGAATGAAGGGATAAAGCTCATCGGCGAAGGATGAACACTCGTCCAATTGGCACGGTCTACCAGAAGAACAGGCAGCACGAAGATATTGATCCGTTATAAGGCCACTGCTAGGATCGAAAACGGTTCTGGTCTCCGCCTTGCTGCCTCGAGGAAAACCAGCTCAAATCGAAGCCCATATTTCCCTTGTGGCCAGCCCGGCAAGCAGCATGCTCAGCAAAGCGAAAGCTTTAAAGGCTGCATTTTGTCGAGGAAATTTGTGATGTTCGATTTCGAATGTGTAACTAACGCGGTTCGAGCCATGGAGCTGGACAGCGTGCCCGACGACCTTTCCCGCTGTCGTCAGCTGGAGCTCAAAGCAAAGCACTTGGGCTACCAAAACTGGAACCATCTGCTCGACACTTTGAAGAACGAGCCCGCAAAAGACCGCCTTCATAAAAGCACAATGCGCCTGATGCAGCGGGTTTGCCAAGTGCGCTTGCCGCTCCGCAACAAAGCTTACGTGCAACTGACTGTCCTACCTGTGGGCGGAGTTGGTCATTACAGCTACTGGATAGGCTGGGATAAGACAGGCAATGAAGTTCGCGTGCCGCGCCCAATTGATGGCCGGGAACAAGCACGAAAACTCCGCAAACTTCAGCCGTCTCCCGTTTTTGCTATCGAAACGGAAAGAGAACTCATAGCCTGGCAGCATTTGTGGTTTTCGACCGCAATAGTGCTACCAGACTTAGCCAGAGAGTTCTTTCCAGCGTTGTTCAACAAGACGCACCTTGTGGCAAAGAATCCGCCCATTGATATCATCAAAGAAAAGTACGAGGCCATGGGTGACCTCTATGCAAATAACCTCGAAGAAAATTAAATAAAACTTCAGCGGCTCTCCTCGGAGCCGCTGAAACAGCTTACTGAATCGCACCGGACTAACCGGATAAGCCACTGCAATTGAGTCAGTCGGGCGATCGGCCTCTTCTTAGCTCGACGGGTTCCAGTACGGTCGAGGGCACTGCCAGACAATACTCCTGCTCAACACCTCTGCCCTTGCATTTGAGCAGGGCGAACAGGTCCCGCAGAGGTGGATCCTGCCGCTCTAGCCAAGGGAGCAGCGCCGGGACCAGGGCAAAGTTCTCTCGCCAGATGGTTTCGTCTCCATACTGATCGACTATTTCGGGACTCAGAAGCGGTACCAGCATACCCGCGTCGGGCAAGGCTTCGGCTATGCGCCGGGCATTGGCCAGGCCAACCGGGTCAAGGTCAGGCAGCAGCCAGATCTTCGCGCCCTCCCAGCAAACCAGCAGCGCCAGCAGCCGATCGGACAGCCAGCCTTCGTAATAGGCCACCAGCGCGCCGCTCAATGCTGCCGGCAGGCGTGCCGGCAGATGCAACAAGGTGTCGCGGTTTTCCACTAACACCACATGGCCGGTCGGTCTGGGTGTCGCTTCGGGCCTGCGCTCGTCGTGCCATAGCAGCTTCAGAAACGCAGGGGAAGGCGATTCCCATTGCAGGGCATTGCCCTGCGCATCCACCCAAGTAACAGCCTCGCCAGCGCTGCAGCTGATCATGAGCGAGGGCAGTCGCCCCCCGCGCTTGCTCGAGCCGGCGTTGATGATGTTCAAGCCGCGCACCGAACAGCTGTCCAGATCCGTTGGCGGCTGCAGCCGGGCGATGCGCTGTCCTAGCGAATCCGAGTGCTGCACGATCACATGCGGCGACACGCGCCCGGGCACACGGCCCACCGTGACGATGCCGGAGACTCTGAGCTGATCGAGCACCGCTTCGAGTGCCTTCGGCCAACTGCGTACAGGGACAGGTCCTTTGCGCAACCGCTCGAGTATTTCCAGCTCTCTCGACCGATTCATGGCTGCGCTACCGTGTCAGCCTTCGTGGTCTCCACCTGCAGGCTATCACCGAACTGCCCGACGTCTACCTCGTACTTCTCGTCTCTCTCGCTTTGCTGCGGAGCCTGCACCGGCTTGTCGTCTTCGGGATGGTCAAAGTGCTGCCAGTCCGCCTGGGTCACGTAGACACGGTTGTCGGTGTTGATGCACTCACTGATATTGATGCAGTAGCGCACCGTGGTAGTCGGGTCGACGGATGCAAAAACAGGGGTGAAACCAAGGTTCTCGCTGAATGCCAAGATAGTGCGCTGGTTGCTCGGGTCAACCGAAGCAATCTCGTCCAGGTAGAACGGCAGGAAAGGTTCGACCCGGGCACCGCGGTCGGTCAGGTGACGGATCAGCGAGAAGTACAAAAGTGGCTTGAGCGTCATGGTCGAGCCATTAGAGGCCAGCTCGTCGAGTGTGTTGCAGACGATGACCTTGCCGTTGACCTCTTCCACAGTGAATCCGATGTCGAATAGGTCGCCGAGTTCAAGGGTACCGTCACGACCATCTTCAACCAGACGAGACAGCCGATCCATGGCGCGCACCAGCTCGGTCTGGGATGCGCCCCCGCCTTGCTGGCCGAACAGGTCGGTCTCGTTTTCGTCAGCCTGGGCGATGTGTGAGGACAGGGTATTGATGGCGTCGAGTATCGGTTCGTTCCTCTTCAGATCTAACCTGAAGCCGCGAAGGTTCGAGACTTTGCGCGCATTGATCCGGCGGTTGAATAGCGAAATCTCGTGTTCCAGCGTCACGTAGTTCTCAGAAAGATCGCGCAGAGCCCCCGAGAGCTGGGCAATGCCCTCCTGATGGTAGCGCTTGAGCATCTCACGCATTTGCGGCAGCGTTTCCAACCGCTCGCGTGCGTGCTGCACCAGATCGCTCAGACTCTCGTGTCGGGCAAGATCAGGTAGGTCGCCAACGATCGAGTGCTGGTAGTTCTTCATGGTCAGGGCTATGCGGTCGAGCGCGTTGCTGATCCACTCCAGCCGGTTCAGCGTGTCACCGAAGTTGTACCCGGTAAGATCGCGTTCGAAGGCCTCGGCCGGCCCGTCAGCAGGAATAAAGGGACTGTTCTGGATCTGGCGGTGCTGCTGCACGTCCTTGAGCTGGCGGGCCTGCTCGAGGGCATCGTTGAGCTTCTGCTCGATAACGTTGATGGCCCGGGTGGCACCCTCGATCCGTTCCTGGTGCCCTTGCAGCCACTCGTCGATCTGAGCGAGGCACATCATCACACCCTCGAGCACCTGACGATCAGCGGTCTCGGTGGCTTCCAAGACCTCGAGCTCGGTCAGCTCCTGCAGGTAGCCCTGCTGGTTGCTCAGCTGCTTTGCCAGCGAATCCAATTCGGTACGCTTGAGCGCCTGGTTCTGGGCAACCTCGAGTTGCCCCTGAAGCTTGGCCAGGTCCTCTTGATACATGGCGATCGACTGTTGCAGCTGCGCCGGGTCATCGCTATGAAAATCCATTGGAGGCAGATCGGTCAGGTCGAGCTCGAAACCCTGTAAATTTAGCAGCCCCTCCTTCGACATGAGTTGGGTGCGTACCCAATGGTTGAAACTGCCCGGGCGGATTTCGGTCAGCGCTGTAGCCTCAAGGCTGAACATGTCGCTGCGAAGCAGCCGCGACAGCTCGGCCTTTTCCGCATCGACAAAGCCCTGGGTATCCAACAGTCCGTCGCCATTGCGGATCTGCTCCAGCCGCTTGTTGAGCTTGCGAATTTCATGTTCAGTGTGGCGCAGCCTGCTGCTGACGGTTGCCACATCGTAGATGTCAGCCTGGCGCAACTGATCGCTGAGCGTGGCGTGCTGGGCTGTCAGTGTTCGAATCGACTTCTCGACCGCCTCGCGGCAGGTCATCGCATTGCGCTCGCGCAACTCGTCGAGGCGGGTCAGCCTGCCGGCCAAGGTGATGCGCTGCTCGACCGTCCGGTCGCGCTCTTGCATGCGGCTATTAAGCTGTTCGTTGAGCTTGGCGCGCTTTTCGATTTCTCCCTTGTGCAGCGCGTTGAGCTGCTCGATGCATAGCGGTGTCCGCTCCACCGCCAGGGTCAGGTTTACCCGCAGCTCGCGCACCAGCCAGCCACCTTCTTGCGAAAGTTCGGTGTATTCGTCGTATTCCTTGCCTAGGGCCAGGATGTCCTCGCGACGGTACCCCAGGCGCTCGACTTCCCGCTCGGCAAGACGAAAGCGCTGGAAGGCGCGCTCGCGGACCTCTAGGAAGTTCAAATTGGCATTGCTCAGTTTTTCACTGAAGACGTTGAGGATGAGTTCCTTGATCTCGCGGCTCTTGAGTAGCGGCTGAGTGAGCAGGTTGCGATAGATCTGGCGGAACACCTGGTAGCGCCTTTCGTTGGCGTTGGCCAGCGGCACCATGGTCACGTCCCAGTCACCGCCTTTGACCCGCCCGCTCTCTCCGTAGAGCATTTGGCGCATCTGTTCGCGGGTCAGGTTGCGCACCTCGATGCCCTGTTCGTACCAGTGGCGGAACAGCTCCTTGTAGGGGCGTATGCGGTTGATCGGGTCGACGAAGTCACCCATGTCCAGCTCACCTTTAGCCACGAACAGTTCATATTCGTTGCCGGCGGTAGGTCCCTTGCCGTGAGCACCGACGATGAACACGCCGTCGGGGGTCAGTACCTCCATCAGTAGGTAGCTGTGGTCGCTGGGAAAGAAGAACGCGCGGCTGGTGTTGGCCTGGTGGGCGCCGAAGTGCATGTGTGCTAGGTGGGTGAAGAAGAGAAACTGCATGCTTTGCAGCGCCTGGGTCTTGCCCAAGTTGTTGTGTCCGCAGATGCTCAGTGGCCCGTCCATGGGGAAGACCGACATGATGTGGTTGCCGGAGTTGACCATGGCGTAATGGCGCACGCCCCAGCGGGTCTTGAGTGCTTTGCTGCGCATCGTTACTCCGGGGTCTCGTCGTCTTCGTCGGGTTGGGTATTCAGAAAGTCGTCTGCCAGCTCGTCCACTGAGCGGTCGCTGTAGGAATAGTCTTCCCCACGCTCTTTGGCCTCGAGCTGTTGCTGATGCTGGTCAGCCAGGCGCCGGCAGATGTCGAGGTAGAAGTAGGCCGGCAGGCCCAGGGTGTAGGCGACCTTGTCTTGGGAGAGACGGCGTTCATTCATCACCCCGACGTCGACCAGCCGGCGAATACCGTTGTCGATGAACGACTCCACACTGCCCAGTCCAAGACGGGTGAGCCGGTCGTGGTACTGGTTGAACATCGCTCCCAGGTCGTCGAGGATGATCGGTTCTTCATGGGTGATCATCGATTCGATCGGAAGGCCCTTGTCGCAAAAGTGTTCGATCAAGGAGAAGATCGCCGCTGCTGCCATGCGCTCGCGCTGGGGCAGCTGGGCCTGGCTCATCTCGCGCGGCTGCAGGTAGTAGAACCCTGTGGTGTGATGTCGCAGCTCATGCCCCATCATGCGCAACAACACCTCGTAGGTGTCCTGAAAGCGCGACAGCTCGCGATATTCCTTGATCCGGTCAGTGCTGCTGATAAAGCGCCCCGCCTCGAGCGCTTCGACAACCCGGGGGAACAGGCTGAGTTCGCGATCTAGGCGCTGGGCATAGTGTCTGGCATCGCGCACGCGATCTTCGAGCGACAGCTCGAGACCCTCGGCAGATTCGGCCTGAGGCAGATCATCCATCGGCGGGCTCCCGGGTAGGCAAGGGTTCGTAATGTCTGTAGAAGGCGATCGGGGCCGGTCGCCGCGGGGCCGGTTCGGCATTGTATGAGCGCCGGTTCATGCGGATTTCGAGTTCCTCGAATTGGTAGTGCTGCATGTCGTCGTGGCGCTGGATGAAAGGTGCAGTCTTATCTTCCATCGTCAGCCGGGTCAGCACGCGCAGCACCGAGTCGGGCCGGGCATTGGGGTACTGAGCCATCAGCTTTGCGACAACATCCTCGACAGGCTGCTGCTGCTTCAGCCAGCTGAGCATCTGCGGGGATATCTCCCGGCGCTCGCGGGCCTCGAGCGCCGCGGCCGAGGGGGCGCGCACGAGGATCGCGTCGGGGGCAATCGACTGCAGCTCCTTGAGCTGCGCCCACCAGGCCTGCAGCGAATCCTGGTCAGGCTTGTGGACGCGTCGCTTGCGCGGCGGCAAGGCCAGAGTGTCACTGCGCGTCAATTGGCTGCTGTGGTGGCCAAGGTCCTGAAGTCCCAGCGCCGCTCCCTGGGCGATGCGCGCATTGATCTGCGCCTGGCGCACAAGCGGCGCCAGATGGCTCGCCATGTTCTCGATCGAATGATTGAGGCTCTCGCGAAAATCGAGCATGCGAAACAGGATGCTGTCTATTTCGTAGCGGGCATCATCCATGCTCAGCAGGTGCAGCGCCGGGTCCTGCTGCCACTCCTGCAGGGTGCGTTTGATGCGCATGAGCGAAAGATCGAACGGCCCACCCATGCTCTTCATCTGCAGCGCCGGTGTCACGTACTCGTCCCAGGCCTTGATCACCTGCTCATAGCGCTCGGCCAGCGGCTGGCTCTGATCCGAGCGCTTGGCCTTGTCCACCAGCGCGTAGATAGCACGTCTATTAGATTCAACCATGCGGCGCAACGTCTGAAAGCGCGACTGCATCTCCTGGGACTTGGCAAAAAAGCCCGTGCGCCGACCGCTGAGCAGGGCCGCAGCCAGCTCTTCAAGGTGCCCCTCGAGCCTGTTGGCGTTAGCGCTGATCTCCTCGATCAAGCCCAGACTCTGCTCATCGAGCAAAAACTGCACAAAGGGCACGATCTGCAGGTTCAGCGAATAGCCCCGCCCACCGCGGGAGAACTCCGAAAGGATGCCGATATCGACCATGCGCTTGACTGCCACCTGCTCAGGCTGGTCGGTGCCGACAATGAACGGCCGTACGATATGCAGCAGTTCGCGCTCGGTCAGGGTGCGGGTTTCGTAGCGAGACCAGATGGTACTTACGATGTCCCAGCAGTCACCAAGGGCGCGAATGAATGACCGTGGTTTCATTGAGCCTCAGGCCTATTACAGATAAATGGGACATAGACTGCCCATGCTCTGGAGCCTGAAAAGCAGGGCCGCCCCTCTACTAGACTCAACTTTCTTGCTCTTCGGGATACGCTGCTTGGGGAATTGATACCCATCCATCACGGGTAATGCCTGCCCCGATGCGTATGTTCTGGCTTTCGGTTGCTGCCCAATGCCCTCCCCGGTGCAGTACAGCGCGGATCACCGACTTCCGTGGATGATCCTCATCCGCCTTGGCAGAGCTGCATATGGCATTCCAGGTATGTTTGTCTGGCATGCTGTCCAACCTTGGGCCAACCAACTGATCCAGAATCTCAGTCGAAACATTGTGTCGCCCGCCATGATGCGGCACCTGAAAATACCGAATGCCGGGCAACGTAAATCCCGCAAAAGGTGCGTAGTCAATCACCTCTTGTAGCGCTTCACGCCCGGCGTCGCCAGTAAGCATGACGCGATGGCCATTCAGGACAGCCGACTGCACTACACTCATTTCATTTTCACGACTAGTTGGCGCAGACGGAAAATACTCGTCGCCCCACAAGGATTTGATGTAGGAGGTCGCAGCCTTAACTGCCCGAAAAATGCTACTCAGAGCACTATCCATGGCACCTTCTTCAACAGCTTCAGGTGTCTTCGTGGAATCCACGATTAAGTCCATGTAGCGACCAAGCGTCGGTGCCATCACCGTGAAGGGGCCGATGCTCTGCCCCTGAAGCGGGGCATGAATGGGGATTCCCTTCTCAACCGCAATATCCTCAAGAGCTGCAGTGGCATCGTAGACAGAACGTAATTTCCGCCTCAGCGCTTCCACCGACTCATAGGCCTCGAAGCGATCTATCAATTGCTCTGCATATATCCACGGCCTATTAATCCAGAGATTCCTGACCGAGCATTGTTCCAAGACTTTTCGAAGCCCATTGGCGTGATCGCGATCCGGATGCGTGAGGATCACGTGATCGATAACTGTTGTGCCGTAGTAGGTTTTCAGGTGCTCAACGATCTGATCCCCGGTATCCAGATAACCACCGTCAACCACATGTATACCTTCGGTGCCATTTACCGAGTAGCGCAGCGTGATCGCATCCCCGCTCTTCGCTGTTTCGACGCCAAGAAAATCGATCTCAAAGTAGTCAGCCATACATCCCTCTTGCCTAATACCAACGAAGTGCCGGTGGTTTTCCACCTACCAGCGATCCACCGCACATGTGAGTCCTGTCGGAGTCCATACCAACGACACAGCAGGAAGGCCACCAGCATCCTCGGCGATGCCGCGTAACGTATGTCGGTCTATACCCGAATGAGCGCCGCCTTTCGGATGGCTGTGCCAAGTGCCGATAAAGGCGAGATATCCCAAAGAGGCCGAATTCGCAGTACGCAAACTTTGAACAAGCCCATCGGTGCCCAAAACGAAGCGTGCGGCCTCTCGAACGCTGTCTGGCGGTGCCTCAACAAGCCCCGCAATGATGATGGTTCGATTTTCAAACGAGATGCGGCCGACCAAGGCGCCGCCTGTTTCCAACGCGCCCCAGCGCAGCGCATCAGCATGGATCGCTTGCGCGACCGTGTGCAGAATCCGAATGTTCCAGCCACCATCGTCCGCTACATCGAGCACAGTGGTGGTGCCAAGACTGGCGCGGGTCCATGCTATGCCGAGGCCTTCGGCATCCGAGATCCCAGCGCAAAGCGTCGCTTCCTCCGGAAGCCCGTCAACGAGCCAGCGTTCCAGTTGTAGCCCAGCAAGTGAAGCAGACCGCGAAACGACGGCATCAGACATTGGCATGGTCAGTGAGCGGCAGTTGTCACCCACAAAAATACGCGTCGGCTCGGATGTATCACCGGCAATCGACGCACGCAGTTCCGGCACAAATCGGCAGCACTCGAACAAGAATGCCGTGAGGTCATCAACCCGACCGGCGCGACCAGATCCTTCGAGCAAAACTGCAACACAGCGGCCCTGACCATACATCGCGATCCGTACCAGCCGGGCAGGTGATTGATCCAGCGCTGTCGATTTTGTTTCTGCGGCCAGCACCTGAAGTGAAGCCGTTGCGTCCACGATGAGCGCTGCATCCTGCGGAACGGTTGTGGCGAACTGTGCCGAATCGACCAGGAGGGTCACTGCGTCGGCGTCGAACGCGCGCGCTTGAAGATGCGACAGCTCCTCAAAGGCCGTCTTCATCAGAGCCACCTTCCGAGGTGGAACCAGCACTGATGCCCTCTCAATGAGTGCATGCCGTGCTGCGTTGTGAGGCGACATGGATTCGTTGTCGACGAAAACCATTGAGCCGAAACCGGCTCGCCCCAGGTGCATCGCGATTTTCGACCCTACGCTTCCGCAGCCGAGCATGACCAGCGGCTGCGATGTGGTCGCCGCTGGAATGCCGGACGTCCTTGCCAGCAGTTCGGGAGATAACGCATGCGCGTGAAAGGCCGGGTGAACCGTGGCATTTCGATCCAGGAGCGATTGAGCGTTGAGCTCATAGCGCACCACGTAGGGCAATACCTCGACACTTCTCCCTGGAGAGCCAACAAGCGACGCAGGCCGCTGTACAGTCAGAATTACAATCGCGTACAAGCCATGCGTCCAGGCACGCGAGTCTTGCCGCATATCCAAGATCGAACGTCCGTAGTAGCCGTCCAGGCCTTGGGCCAAAGCGTCGCGATCAATACCCAGTTCCGCTGCTCGATCGAACAACGTCGCGAGATCGACAACCGTCTCGGGTTGGTAGTGGCCGACCACATGCGGGTGGCCGCCGACCATTGGGGCTCGCGCAATGAAGACCGCGGCATGGCCATTTCCCCATTTACTCAACTTGTCGTTGTGAACATCTTGGGAAAACACAGGATCGACCTGTGCGGTCAGCTCGGCATTGACGATGGCGTATAGCCCGCCATCAATCGTCACGTATCCGGCGGGGACCACCAAAATAGTGCCGTCAGAGGGAGCCGCGGCCGCGACCTTCTCAGCGCTAAACACAACGGTTGAAGGGCAACTGTCTCGACGCGTCGGCTCCCACCCATGCTCCAGGTCCAGCAGAGTCCCGGCTGCGGCTTTATGCAGCCAATCAATCAACTGATCGACAATGGCATCCAGGCCAAATCGATGCAGTAGCTCGTCCAAAGATCCCTCGAACAGGCAAGGTGAGACCAGCTCACCTTCGCGGTGGGGGTTGATGTGTGGCAACTTGAGCGGGAAGTCCGTACGCAAGAAAGGCTTGGGCGCGGATAGGGGCCAGTCACTGCCGAATACCAGAACGCATGTCTCGACCGAGCGCACGCCGGTCTCGGATACGCCATTGCGCCGAGACCGGCTCGGCAGCTCAACAGCAACATCGACTTCAATCTGCGTCGATTCCCCGCTTATCCTTGGCTCCTTAACGCGGACAAGGCCTCGATGCCGCTGAAGTTGATGCAGTGCGTCCGCGATGCTGTCCGTCATGATGCACCGTGCGGCATGGGAGTGCGCGCTGAGGTGATCACGGCTGCGGCCTTCGATCCAGCCTCCTTCTTCGAGGGAGGCTGCACACCCTGAGCGGTGACGGTAAACACTAGAGGCTCGACAGATTTTTCGCTCGGGTATTCGCCCGTGCAGTAAAACTCGCCTTTTGCTTCGTCCACGATTGCTACGTACTCTCGCTTTGCACGGATGCAGGGCGGATCACTGGCGTCGTCTGCAATCGGCTTACAACTGGCGACGATGACAGCACCGTCACGCGTCTGCGAAAGCGCCTTACGAGCGTCGGCGTCGAGTTTGGCCTTCTCGCCGTAGTCGGACCAGCTGTCATAGGACAGCGAATGCCAGGAACAGTGATGCGGTGCCTGCATGATGTCGTACTCAAGCACATCGGTTTCGGTCTTGTGCCGCTGCCACTGGCGGTTCCAGATGAATACCTCAGCATCGCCGCCAGTAAGGAATTTCGCACCATCTGGCGTCTGCGCATCAGCAGCCAATGTGATGTTCAGGATCACGCTCGACTGATTCTTGACCAGGCACTCTTCCTCTTCTTCGTCGTCCTGGGCATCCAGGGGCGCCAGAAGAAACGCGGAGAAGAATGCGGAACTCTTGCCATTGATCGTCGAGAAGCGCGTGTCCACCCTCCGCACAATCGGAGTGAGATCATCAGTCTTTCCGTCGATGTCCTCGCCCATGATCTGAATACGGTCACCGTTCCCGACGGCAAAATTCTTGTCGCGGTTCAGCTGTACCCGCCGACGCGCCTCCGTGTTGAATGCCTTGGCGTCGTCGCTCAATGTGTGCGTCTTGCTGGCGCGTCGAAACACGATCGGGGACGACCACATCTCGCGGATCACGATCTTTTTGTCCTTGTCGTCCTGCTTGTCATCTGGGTACGTGTCCAGCGGCCCCAGGTGGAAGTGCCGAGTCAGGCCTCGGCAATGGTCTTGGTCTGGGTGGCTCAGCAAGAACGCATCGACATAAGGCCTACCGTTTTCATCCCTCTTCAAACGGTCGCGCAGATCCTTGGCGACATCGCGCGCCTCCCCATCAGGGTCGTCGGCATCCTGCCTGATGTTTGCGTCGATCAGGAGGGTGGTTACGTCGATATCGCCGAACTTGATAAGGGCCATATCCCCGTTGTCTACGGGGAAAAACGTGATGGTTGTGGGCATCTGGGTCTCCAGGTAGACGACCTAAGGAGTAGTCGCGTATATTTAATGTACGGATATTATTTATATCCGTCTACTTTTTAGGCGGTCACCATGAAAGAAACCTCGATTACTACTGCCGAACCCTCTGAGTCCAAGGGCTTAAGCTGGGGTTTGGAGAGCAGACTCCAGTTCATCGATTTTCGTCTGCGCTGGGAGCGGCGCATCAATCGGATGGATCTCACCGAGCACTTTGGCATATCGGTTCCTCAGGCATCACTGGACATTGCCAAATACACTGAGTTGGCACCGAGCAATCTGACTTATGACCGCAGCTCCAAGACCTACACAGCCACTCTGCATTTTCAGCCGCTTTACCAACGAAGCTCGGCGCAACGCTATCTAGCGGAACTGCTGGCGACCAAGATGGGAATTGTCGAACCGAGAGCCACCTTTATCGGCTCAGCGCCCGAGACCGATTGGGCACCTTCCCCCTGGCGCACGATCAATGAGCAGACCGTAGAAGCAGTGGTCCGAGCCATTCGGCAGCAGGAAGCTATTCGAGTGAGCTACCAGTCCATGACGTCTCTGGACGAATCAATCCGGTTACTTTCGCCGCACGCTCTTGGTAATGACGGTTTCCGCTGGCATGTGCGCGCGTATTGCCACAAGCGTCAGCGCTTTAGCGATTTTGTTCTCGCCCGAATTTTGCGCATCGAAGATTTCGAGCCGAGCCATGTGGACTCCAGCCAGGATGCGCATTGGCACACCGTGTTGACGCTAGCGCTTGCGCCGCATCCCGATTTGCCTGCAGCCAAGAAACGAGTCTTGGAACTGGACTACGGCATGGAAGACGGGCAGGTCAAACTGCCCTGTCGTCAAGCGTTTCTGTACTACACGCTAAGGCGTTTGGGCTTGCATACCAAGGAAGCGCCAGATCCTCTCGCGCAACAGATCACGCTGAGAAATCGCGATGAAATCCAACCCTACATCGATGCTTTGACAGCTCAGGCCTGACATCCCATGACAACAATTTTCGAACTAGTTAAAGACCCGTACGAGCGCAAGGCTCGCGTAGTTCCAGGTCTTCTCGTGGCATTGCCATTGCTCGTCCCTTTGATATGCGTATACGGAGCAAAGCACCCTGTGCTCACAGGTGTTATCGGTTTACTTGGCGGCTGCGGTGCCATTTACGCGCTTGCGAGCGTGGCACGCGGGCGCGGCAAAAAGCTTGAAGAGCTTTTAGTTAAAAAATGGGGAGGCATGCCTACAACCATAGCTCTGCGGCATCGCGACAATTTTCTCGATAATGTCAGCAAGCAGAGGTACCACTCCGCGATCACTACCAAACTGGGTATTGATATACCAACGGCAGAAGAAGAATCAGCGAACCCTGACAAAGCAGACGATACCTACATTGGAGCAACCAAGCGACTTCGCGAACTCACGCGCACCAATAAGCAACTTCTGCTGAAAGAGAATATTGCCTACGGATTTCACCGCAATATGCTGGCAATGAAGCCCGTCGGCATCGTGTCGAGCCTCTTGGGAGTCCTCTACGGATTGCTGATTGCAAAGGTTCTGCAGATAACGCCTCCCCATTTTTTCCCCGTACACTTTGCCGACCCGGGGCTCGCCGCTGGCTTGACGTTACTTATTTCGATGGCGCTACTTGCGGCCTGGCTGCTGTATTTCGATCAGAGTGCCGTCAGACGTATGGGATTCGTGTATGCGGAACGCCTATTTGAGTGTTTACCGTCACTGACTTCTTCAGCATCACGAAAGAAAGCGCCAAAATCGACACCTACAGAATGACACCCCACCCTCCGACTGCACTCTTCACGTGCAGCCGGTTGGGCTGCGGGGATAAGGGAGCTGGATCGAACTAACTGGAGAGCTGCCACGACATCAGCGATGAAATAACATCACTGAAAGATATCAAGCAGCCAATAATCGCACCAAGCCTGCCCCTGTACGCCGCAGCTGGTTGTCCCGATAAGCACTGAATCGCACGATACCCCCATCCAGCCAGACTCATGGAGTCCGAGATGGAACATCTATCGCCTACGCCCGGTGCTTCAATCTCCGAGACCGCCCTGTCTCTTCCGATGCCTGGCACGGATGCCTACGAGGCACTGCCGCAGTTTCCGAAACGCAGCCCCCTACCCTTCCGGCGCACCATTCGGCGGCAAGAGCTGAGACAGATCATCCCCCTGTCCGAAACGACGATCTACGAAATGGAACGCCGTGGAGAGTTCCCCCGGCGCTTCAACCTGACACCGCGTTGCGTAGTGTGGGACTTGGCCGAGGTCGAAGCGTGGATTGAGGAACGCAAGCAGGCCCCTCGCACGAACATCAGCAGGCCGGATGTCCGCCTAAGAAAAACCCGCCCTGTTCGGGCGGGCGCAGACCAAGAATGAGGCCAGTGACGGCCTCAACCAACAAGGGCTTCCAACTCCCCGGAAGTCGAGCGCGATAATCGTCGACCTTCCTTGGCCACGTTAACCTGCAAAGCCACGCGCGCCACGTCCTGAACCTCCCTGGCCAGCTCGTAGCTGCCCTTGGCCTGCAGCCAGGCCAATACGTCCGCTAGGTGCCAGATCGACGCACTGCCCTCATGCACAGGTGCTGGGAAGCTGCTTGGGTGGGCCAGCATGAGCTTGCGCATGTTCTGCCGCGACACGCCGACCATCTCCGCCACGTCGGTCAGACCGACCAAATCCGGGGCTACCTCGATCAATTTGGCCGACGGTACGGCTCTGCGCACGTCAGCCAGTGCGCTGCGCACAGCCGCATCTGCGCTGTCCGCTTCGCGGGTGAACTCCAGCGCCAACCGCCCCGGCTGGCCGATGCCGACCAAAGAATCATCGCAACCGGCCTCTCCAAGGCGCTCGACCAGCGCATCCGGGTCACGATCATCGTCGGCAAGTTGGTACTTCAGAGTAAAGGTATATTCCATCGTATTACTCCTCAGCACCGTCCGCGGCTTCTTGCTGCTTACGGTGCGTGGTGCAGTTGTCCACGACACGCCCCAAGGCGCGTGCGTGATTGCCAGGGCTCTTCGGCGTGCTCCATACGCTGGTGATGCAGAACTCGCCGCAGCGACACTTCTCATCGTTGTAAGGGCAGTAGATCCGCCCCCAGGCATGGCTTCCACCTACTTCCACGCGCCAGCCCTGCTCTTCGGCGTACCTCAGTACTTCCTCGACCTCTTTCTTCGGATGAGAGGGACGGGCCATCAGTGATCTCCAGTATTGGCATAACAAGCAAGGTTGTCAACTGACAACCTTGCCATTCCTTTAAACCGCAGCACTCAGCACCGGCACGACCACATTGTCCGGCAGCAGTTTCGGCACATGAGTGCGACCATCGATCCAGGCATCGACCATATCCGCCCACTCCTGCAGCATGTGGCGCCGCTGCTTGGCGTACTCGGCCTTGTTGTAGACCGATCGCGAAGAACGTCCATCCTCGTGCGCCAGGCACTTCTCGATCCAGTCGCCATTGAAGCCTACTTCGTTAAGCAACGTAGAGCCCGTCCGGCGCAAGTCGTGAACCGTGAATGGCTCCAACGGCAGTCCAGCCTCCTTGGCACGCGATGCGATAAGTTGCGTGATCCGGTTCAACGTTGCGTGCGACATGCAGCGATAAATCTCATAGCGCGATGGCAGCACGAACTTGGAGCCACCAGCACAGGTGTGCAGTGCCACGAAAATGTCTAGGCACTGGCGTGATAGGTAGACCACATGCGGATTACGCCCCTTCATCCGTTGCTTTGAGATCGTCCAGGTGGCGCTTTCAAAGTCCACCTCATCCCAGGTCGCCTCGATTAACTCGCTCTTGCGCACCAGGGTCAGCAGCACCAGTCGCAAGGCCAGCCTGATGGTGGGGTACGCCGCGATGGATTCCAACTGATGGAAAGCCAGGCGTATCTCCGTCGGAGTCAACGCTCGGTCCTTCGGCACAAAGGTGGCAATCGAGGCCGCCTTCACATCGTTGGCCGGATTGTCGATTTTCTCCCCATGCAGGGCCGCGAACGCATACACCTGCTTCACGATGTCACGAATGTGGACGGCCGTGGCCGGGGCACCGCGAGCTTTTACCTTGGCACAGAGTGCCCGCAGGTCGTCAGGAGTGACTTCGGTCAGGAGCCGGTTCTCGAAGACCGGCAGAATGTCGCGGTCGATGATGCTCTTGCGCATTGCCCGCGTACTGTCGGCCATGCGCGTATCGGCCAGCCAGCTCTTCAGCATCTCGCCGAACGTCTTGGCGGCTGTCAGGCGTCGCTTGGCCCTCTGCTTCTCCAGGGAGGGTGAGTTTCCCTGGGCGACCATGCGCTTGGCATCGAGCAACTTTTCGCGAGCCATGGCCAACGAAATGCCCACTGGGCCATACCGCCCAATGGTCAGCGTTTCCCTGCGTCCATTGAGACGGTAATCGTAGCGAAAGGTGACGGTACCGCTAGGCGATACCGTCACGTACATGCCATCGCGGTCGGAAGCCTTGTACGGCTTGGCCTTGGGTTTGAGATTGCGCAGTGCGGTGTCGGTAAGCATCGAGGTTTTTCTCCTGTTCATGACGGCTTTACCGTCAAGGGTCAGGAGACCTGTTGATGCCGGGAAAGCCGCGTAACAGAAGCTTTCCCAAGGAGAGATTTACCGTCAAAGACCGGTTTGGTCTCGATAGTAAACGGGAGGGTCTTAATCCGACCTCCGGTTCCTACCGTCACCGCTACCGCCAAACCATTCTGCTGCCTGGCGATAGTCACCGATAGATACCGTGACGTGTTTTCTTTCAAATCAACACGTTACAGCATCTTATCGATAGGTACCGATAGTCCCCGAAGGACCTGATTTCACTCCCACTCAATCGTCGCCGGCGGCTTGCTCGACACGTCATAAGTAACGCGCGAAATACCTTCGATCTCATTGATAATCCGGCCGCTGACCGTCTCCAGCAGTTCGTAAGGCAGGTGAGCCCAACGCGCCGTCATGAAGTCGATGGTCTCTACGGCACGCAGCGCAACAACCCATGCGTAACGACGGCCATCGCCTACAACGCCAACCGATTTCACCGGCTGGAACACCACGAACGCCTGGCTGACCTTGTGGTACCAGTCGGCCTTGCGCAGTTCTTCGATGAAGATGTGGTCGGCACGACGCAGCAGGTCGGCGTATTCCTTTTTCACTTCACCGAGGATACGCACGCCCAGGCCCGGGCCTGGGAATGGGTGGCGGTAGACCATGTCGTACGGCAGGCCCAGTTCCAGGCCCAGACGGCGGACTTCGTCCTTGAACAGCTCGCGCAGCGGTTCTACCAGCTTGAGGTTCATTTCCTCAGGCAGGCCACCCACGTTGTGGTGGGACTTGATCACGTGGGCCTTGCCGCTCTTGGCGCCGGCCGACTCGATCACGTCGGGGTAGATGGTGCCCTGGGCGAGGTACTTGATGTTGTCCAGTTTGGTGGACTCGGCATCGAATACGTCGATGAAGGTACGACCGATGATCTTGCGCTTCTTCTCCGGGTCGGACTCGCCGGCCAGGTTGTTGAGGAACTGGTCCTCAGCGTTGGCGCGGATCACCTTGACGCCCATGTTCTCGGCGAACATGGCCATCACTTGCTCACCTTCGTGCAGGCGCAGCAGGCCGTTGTCGACAAATACGCAGGTCAGCTGGTCGCCGATGGCCTTGTGCAGCAAGGCCGCCACAACCGAGGAGTCAACGCCGCCGGACAGGCCGAGCAGCACGTTGTCGGTACCGACCTGGGCGCGCACTTGGGCGATGGCGTCTTCAGCGATTTTAGACGGGGTCCACAGGGCTTCACACTCGCAGATGTCGAGGATGAAGCGCGACAGGATGCGCCCGCCTTGCTTGGTGTGAGTCACTTCCGGGTGGAACTGCACGCCGTAGTAGCGACGCTCGTCGCTGAACATGCCAGCGATCGGGCAGCTCGGGGTGCTGGCCAGGATGTGGAAGTCTTCCGGCATTTTGGTGACCTTGTCACCGTGGCTCATCCATACGTCGAGGCCGAACAGGCCGTCGGCGTCGATGTGGTCTTCGATGCCGTCCAGCAGGCGGCTCTTGCCAACCACGTCCACACGGGCATAACCGAATTCACGCAGCTCGGAACCTTCAACCTTGCCGCCCAGTTGCTCGGCCATGGTCTGCATGCCGTAGCAGATGCCAAATACCGGCACGCCCAGGTCGAATACCGCTTGCGGGCAGCGCGGGCTGTTGGCTTCGTGAACGGACTCGGGGCCACCGGCGAGAATGACGCCTTTGGGTGCGAATTCGCGGATCGCTTCATCGTCCATGTCGAACGGGTGCAGTTCGCAGTACACGCCGATTTCACGCACGCGGCGGGCGATCAGTTGGGTGTACTGGGAACCGAAGTCGAGGATCAGGATGCGGTGGGCGTGAATGTCGAGGGCCATGAAGTCAGTCTCGTCTAATGAATCAGAAACAACTCGGGGCTGAAGAACAGCCCCGGTTACTTAACATTTTGCTGGAAGGCTCAACCTACACGGTAGTTTGGCGCTTCCTTGGTGATCTGCACGTCGTGGACATGGGATTCAGCCATGCCGGCGCCGGTGATCCGCACGAACTCTGGCTTGGTGCGCATTTCTTCGATGTTGGCGCTGCCGGTGTAACCCATCGAGGAACGCAGGCCGCCCATCAGTTGGTGAATGATCGCGCTCAGGGTGCCTTTGTACGGCACACGGCCTTCGATACCTTCCGGTACGAGCTTCTCGGCGCCTGCCGAAGAGTCTTGGAAGTAACGGTCGGAAGAGCCTTGCGCCTGGGACATGGCGCCCAGCGAACCCATGCCACGGTAAGCCTTGTACGAACGGCCCTGGAACAGTTCGATCTCACCTGGCGCTTCTTCGGTACCGGCGAACATCGAGCCCATCATCACGCAGGAGGCACCGGCAACGATGGCCTTGGACAGGTCACCGGAGAACCGGATGCCACCGTCGGCGATCAACGGTACGCCCGTGCCTTCAAGGGCAGCGGCGACGTTGGCGATGGCGCTGATTTGCGGCACGCCCACACCGGCAACGATGCGCGTGGTGCAGATGGAACCTGGGCCGATACCGACCTTGACTGCATCGGCGCCAGCTTCGGCCAAAGCCTTGGCGGCAGCGCCGGTGGCGATGTTGCCGCCGATCACCTGTACGTCAGGGAAGTTCTGCTTGACCCAACGCACGCGGTCGATCACGCCTTTGGAGTGGCCGTGGGCGGTGTCGACCACTACCACGTCAACACCGGCAGCAACCAGGGCCGAGACGCGGTCACCGGTGTCTTTACCGGTACCAACCGCAGCGCCAACGCGCAGACGACCTTGGTCATCCTTGCTGGCCAGCGGGTAAGCCTTGGCTTTTTCGATGTCGTTGACGGTCATCATGCCTTTGAGGGCGAATTTGTCGTCGACGATCAGCACGCGCTCGATGCGGTGCTTGTGCAGCAGTTCGCGCACATCGTTCTTGTCGGCGCCTTCCTTGACGGTGACGAGGCGCTCTTTAGGCGTCATCACTTCGCGGACGGTCACTTCAAGGCGGTTCTCGAAACGCACGTCACGGGAAGTGACGATGCCGACCAGGTCGCCATCGTGCAGCACCGGGACGCCGGAGATGTTGTGCATGCGAGTGAGTTCGAACAGATCACGCACGGTGGCGTCAGCTTCGATGGTGATCGGATCTTTCACCACACCGGCTTCGTAACGCTTGACCTTGCGCACTTCGGCAGCTTGCTGCTCGATGGTCATGTTCTTGTGGATGATGCCGATGCCGCCTTCCTGAGCCATGGCAATGGCCAGACGGGCTTCGGTGACGGTGTCCATGGCAGCGGAAACCAGGGGAATATTCAGCTCGATGCCACGGGTTAGGCGGGTCTTGAGACTGACTTCGTTAGGAAGCACCTCGGAATAACCGGGCACTAGGAGAATGTCGTCGAATGTCAGAGCTTCTTGGCTGATACGCAGCATCGCGGGGGCTCCCGAGCGGGAAAATGGAAGCGCGCCATTATATACATGCACCCTGCCGGGCTCAATGTAAAACTCTGACAAACTTGGTAATAGTGATAGATGGAGAAAACCCGCAGCTTTTTCTGTAGGAGCGAGCTTGCTCGCGAAGGAGGCAAAGGCACCGCGTTAAATCAGACTCACCCCGTTATCGTTGACGATTTTCGCGAGCAAGCTCGCTCCTACAGCTCAACTTTGACCCAGGCAATCTTCTGGTCCAACCAGTCGGCAAACTCGTCGATAAAGCTCTGCTTGAAGCCCGCCTCTGCCCAATTGTTGAAGATAAAGCCCAGGTTGGAAAAACCGCATTCCTGCAGAAACAGGAAGCCATTGATATCGTCTTCATGCCCACACAGCGGGCAGGTGAAGTTATCGGTGTGGCCGGGCATCCAGTCTTCCAGGCTTTCGAACAGCGCTTCTCCGACCTCCTTCAGGCACTCCGGGCAACCGGCCTCCTCGAGAAAGCCCTTGGCCGGGGTATAGATGCAACGCTTATAGATGATCTCCAAGCCATTGACCGGCTCGTTGAACGGCAACGCCTCGGGATGCAGCACCACGGCGCGGGCGCCATCGGCCAGGGCGTAGCCCATGCGGTTGCCGGTGCGGCCGCAAGTGGTGAGCTCTTCCTTGATGATGTTCTTGCGCACCAGCCAGCGCACAATCGCCCGGGCGCGGGGTTCGTGGACGGGCAAGGTGGAGATTTTCGGGACAAGGATGCTTTGGGAATTCATGGGAGTCCTGCGGTGTGGCTACTGGCGCCATCGCGGGCAAGCCCGGCTCCCACAGTTGATCGCATTCCAGTGTGGGAGCCGGGCTTGCCCGCGATGACGCCCGGGAGGACGGCAGCTTAATCCCTGAAAAAATCAGGTCAAGTACTCACATACCGCCCGATCAACGCAATACCACTGGCCAATACCAACCAGGTCACCAACCGCACGAACGCCTCACGAGACAGCCGCATCGTCAGCCTGCGCCCACACCACAGCCCCAGGGCCATCGCTGGCAACAGGCAAACCGCCAACATCAATAACGGCCAATCTGCATAAACCCCGGCAATCAGGAACAGACTCAAACGCACAACCGTGCTGCAACTGATCAGCGCACTTTGCGTAGCCCGCGCTGCGTCCTTGGGCAAACGGCTATTCAGATAGATCGCATATAAAAAGCCGCCACTGCCAAATAGCGCACCAAACAGGCCACCCACAGTGCCCATGGGAATCGACCACCCCGCCGCCAGCTGACTGGGCCGTGCTTTCACCGCCAGGCTGTAAATCGCGTAGGCGCTGATAAACAGCCCCATCAACAACAGCAGCAGGTCCGAATGCAGGTTGAGCAAAAACACCACCCCCAGGGTGCAGCCGATGGCCATGCAGGGCAGCAACCGCAACAGTTCTGGCTTGTTCACATCGCGCCGCGTTTGCAGCAGGCCACCAAACGCCGCGACAAAGTCCAGAAGCACCAGCAACGGGATGATCTTCGACAGCGGCATGAATAGAATCAGGATCGGCCCCGCCACCAGCGCGGTGCCAAACCCGGCAATGCCGAACACGATGTAAGCCACCGCCACACCCAGGCCGATCACCAGCCAATCAACACCGCCGAACGACCACTGGCTCATCAGCTCAACCGGGCTCATGACTTATTCCTTCTATTTCAGATGCCACTCACTTTAGCCATCGAGGAGTGTTGCGACTAATATCTTCAAAGCTCGCTACCCATCTCAAAAAGGCATGACTTGTGATCTCCACTCGCCAACTGCGTTATTTCGTCGAAATCGCCGACAGCGGTAGCTTCAGTGCCGCGGCCGAACGCCTGTTCGTGGCGCAATCGGCGTTGAGCCGGCAGATCAAGGAGCTGGAATCACAACTGCAAACCCCGCTGTTCGAACGCACTGCACGCCAGCCACGGCTGACGGCCGCCGGCGAAGCCTTTTACCCACGGGCGCGCAACCTGCTGAGTGAGTTGCTCAAGGCCAGCGACCTGGCGACGCAAGTGGGCCAGGGCCAACTCGGCACTCTGCGCCTGAGCCACTCGAGTACCGTGCCGATGAGCGGCGCGCTACTGCAAGGCATCAGCACGTGGCTGGAGCGCTGTCCGGGTGTGTCGATGGATATCGTCAAGCTCTCCTCCGAAGCCCAACTGGAGGAAATCGCCGAGGGGCGACTGGACGTCGGCCTGCTGCGGTTGCCGGTGTTGCGCCAGCGCGAAGGCGTGCGCGTGGTGCCGTTGTACACCGAGCCGTTGGCGCTGGCGGTGCCGACAGGTCACCCGTTGGCACGCAGCGACGCAGCGGTGGAGTTGGCGCAACTCAAGGACCAAGCGTTTATCTCGATCCCCCATCCTCAGCGCGGCGGGCTGAGTTATCTGTCGGCCGAATTGTGCATGCGTGCAGGTTTTTTCCCCAAGGCGGCGCGGGTGATGTCGCGCAAGACCACGCAGTTGCAACTGATCCAGGCTGGTTTCGGTATTGCCTTGTTACCAAAATCCATGCAGGACATCGCCCCCGCCAACCTGCACTTTTTACCCCTGGCCGACCCGGACTGCCACAGCACCGTAGCGCTGGCCTGCGCGCAAGCGCCAAACGCGTTGGTGGAGCAATTCTGTCAAACCCTGCACGAATGCCTATAAACTGCCGCCCATGATTAAAGATCCTTTTGCCCGCTTGGGCCTGGACCGCGAAGTCCTGACTGTCAGCCAACTCAACGGCCGTGCGCGGGTGTTGCTGGAAGACGTATTCACCAATATCTGGGTGGAAGGCGAGATCTCCAACCTCGCCCGCCCGGCTTCCGGTCATGTGTATTTCACGCTCAAGGACAGTGGCGCCCAGGTGCGTTGCGCGCTGTTTCGCAATAACGCGGCGCGGGTACGCCAGGCACTGAAAGACGGCCTGGCGGTGAAGGTGCGTGGCAAGGTCTCGTTGTTCGAGGGCCGTGGCGATTACCAACTGATCCTCGACACCGTGGAGCCGGCCGGTGATGGTGCGCTGCGCCTAGCCTTCGATGCACTGAAGGAAAAGCTCAGCGCCGAAGGCCTGTTCAGTGCCGAACGCAAAGTGGCGCTGCCGGTGCATCCTCGGCGCATTGGCATTATCAGTTCGCCGACCGGTGCGGTGATTCGCGACATCATCAGCGTGTTCCGCCGCCGTGCGCCGAACGTTGAACTGACCCTGATCCCTACCGCCGTGCAAGGCCGCGAAGCAATCGCGCAGATTGTGCGGGCGCTGAAACTCGCCGACGCACGCGGTTTCGACGCGCTGATCCTGGCCCGTGGCGGTGGCTCCCTGGAAGACCTCTGGTGTTTCAACGAAGAGGCGGTGGCTCGCGCAATAGATGCCTGTGTTACCCCCATCGTCAGTGCCGTCGGCCATGAAACCGATGTATCCATCAGTGACTTCGTGGCGGACGTGCGCGCCCCTACCCCCTCCGCCGCCGCCGAGTTGCTGGCCCCAGACGCCAGCCATCTGGTGCGCCAAGTAGAAAATTTGCAGCGCCGCCTGGTGATGCTGATGCGCAACCGCCTGAGCCACAGCCGCCTGCGCCTGGAAGGCATGGCCCGCCGCTTGCGTCACCCTGGTGAGCGCTTGCGCCAACAGGCCCAGCGCCTGGATGACCTGGACATGCGCTTGCGCCGTGCGTTTGAGCGCAGCCTCAATACCCGTCGCGAGCGCTTGATCCGCCTGGAAACCCGCCTCGCCGGCCAGCATCCTGGCCGTCAACTGGCCCTCTTGCGCCAGCGCCTGGACAGCCTCGCCGAACGCCTGCCCCGCGCCATGCGCGAAGGTCTCAAGGCGCGGCGCCTGCAACTGCAGAGCCAGGTGCAGACGTTGCAGGTGGTCAGCCCGCTGGCGACCCTGGGCCGTGGCTACAGCATCCTGTTGGACGAGCGCGGCCAGGCGATTCGCAACGCCGCACAAACCCACACCGGCCAGCGCCTCACCGCGCGCCTGGGTGAAGGCCAATTGCAAGTGCGGGTGGAAGACAACCACCTGACACCCGTCACCCTTTCATTATTGGATTGATCGATGCCACGCCTACTGAGCCTGTTGATGCTGTTGTGCCTCACGTTTAACGCCCACGCCGACAGCTACATCACGCGAACCCTGAACAAACCGGTGCCTGGCGGCGTGGCCGTCGTCGAACTAGGCCCTTCGGCCACAGCGCCGAAAGCCACCTACCAGGGCAAGCCGGTGCTGGTGGTCAAGGAGCGGGACAACTGGCTGGCGATTGTCGGCATCCCGTTGACGGTCAAGCCTGGCAACGAGCGCATCAGCAGCGAGCGGCGCAACCTGCCGTTTATCGTCGGCTACAAGAAGTATCCGGAACAACGCATCACCTTGAAGAACAAAAGCCAGGTCAACCCCGACCCGGCCCAGCTCAAGCGCATCGAAGGCGAATTGGCAGTGCAGCTCAAGGCTTACCGCAGCTTCAGCCCGAATTTGCCGAGCAATCTGGTGCTGGATAAACCGGTGAACGGGCCGCTGTCGAGCAAGTTCGGGGTGCGACGCTTCTTCAACGGCGAAGAGCGCAACCCGCACTCGGGCCTGGACTTCGCCGTACCGGCCGGCACACCGATCAAGACACCCGCCAATGGCAAGGTGATTCTGGTCGGCAATTACTTCTTCAACGGCAATACCGTGTTTGTCGACCATGGCCAGGGTTTTATCAGCATGTTCTGCCATATGTCGAAGATCGATGTGAGGGTGGGTCAGCAACTGGTGCGCGGTGCGGTAGTCGGCAAAGTAGGCTCGACAGGCCGGGCCACTGGGCCGCATATGCACTGGAACGTCAGCCTGAACGATGCGCGGGTAGATCCGGCGATTTTTATCGGCGCGTTTCAACCCTGAATACCGTGGCCGTGAGGGGCGTCAGTGATTTCCTGCGCTGACGCCTGATCTGCCGCAGGTTCGCTGCAATGCACTGTGATCTTCTTACACTTTTGCGATGAACCATCCGACACCCGAGACTCACTCAACCAGCGATTTACACGGACGTAATGAGCAGGACCTGAGCATTGGAGATCCAATTCCCATGAGACTCTTTCCATGTCCCTTACCCCAGCACTGTCAGAGCGACATTCGCAAAACCTCTTGACCTCATCTCACGCCTCACCCGGTACCCCCCCGACCAGCCCGCCTACACCACCCGCAACTCTGCAACAACCTGCATCAGTCCCCTTGCCCGCCGCCGCCAATTACGCCCCCGATCACCCGCCTACTCCCGCCTCGTCAGGTATAACCCCGGCGAAAATGCGATACCAACAGTTGGTGAAGCATTTCAAACCCAGCAATGAAATACAGTTCACCACTGAACACGCGATGCTGACTGAAGACATGCAACGCCTGCACAGCCAGCAACCCGGCTTCAAGGCCTTTGTGCAGGCGCAACTTGAGGAGGCGTTCCCCGCGATCAGGCCGCTGGATACCGACATGCTCAGTTTCAATCGCTACCGCGTGGGCGATGGACGCGAATCACTGGCCTCTTCAGAACCCCTGATGACTGCGCTGGCCAGGATGATCCGCGACATCCAGGCCAACCCGAATGCGTTGATGCGCCCGGAGCGGGGCATAAGCACTCAATTCACTCATCGACGAACCATTGCCGACCTGGCGGTACCGGTCTTTACCGAAGGCACATTGCAATCCATTGCTCGCAGCATTGCCACGCAATACCCGCAGGCGCTTGAAGAATACTGGAGCACACCGCGGCCGGTGGAAAATCAGCCGACTCTCCAGATGCCGCCGCAAGAGCAACTGTTGTTCCTGCACAAAAAGCAGCTGTCGATCCTCGCCTCACTGCGCCTGAGCGATGGCACCCTGAGCGCGACCGGCAAAGACCTGATCGACTCCGCGTTGCGCTACCCCACCCTGCAAGACCGAGAAAAACGCTTCACCGACGGTGATCGCTTTGGGGTGTACCCCGTCACTGTGGATGACCAAACGGAACATGGCGCGATGCTGCCAGGGGCCTTTCTCATCACCCGAAAAGACGGCTCATATGCTACGCCGCCCACCTGGCCGAATGGGCGCGCACTTGCGCTCAACGATGACAATGGCCCCGTCGTGATGTACACGCCCAGCGAAGGTTTCGAGGAATTCGCAACCCCGGCCCATGCGCGCCAGGCTTTGGCCAGCCGCCTGGACCAGGGCGGTGTCGAGGCCAAGTTGCTCCTGCAAGGCCTGCCCCCGGCTCTGCAAAACCGGCCCGATCCTATTACCGGAAAAGATCTGATGTCCAGTGTCGAGCCATCGGCCGGGGATGTGTTGGCGCAATCCATCCCCTGGATGCTCAAACGCCAGCGGGCAGACATTAATACCCACCTGAGCACAGCATTGGCGCCAGGCAAAACCGTCAACCCTCTTCTCGACAGTGCCACATTGGAAGGTATCGATAATGCGGCCGATTGGTCGTACCTCATCGATGGCACCAACGCCATGCTGGCCCGGGACGCCAAACTGACCGACAAACTCCAACCCGAATGGTTGAAGAATCTAAGCCCCTTTCAAGAAGCCTTGTTTTTGCACTTGGAAAAGTCGCAGGAACAGAGCCTGGATGCGCTGACGCCCCTGCTTGAAAAAATCCCGGCGCTGAACACCTTCGCCCGTGATCGCCTGAATGCAGCCATCAAACAGCGATACCCGGCAGCAGAAATCGATGCGGATCAACTCATGGTGCAGGTCCACACCCGCACCGCCATCCACGGTGGGAGAGGGACTGGCCAACCCCTCTATTCGAAACAAGACGCGGTGTCCCTGACCGACTTGGCGCTGAAGAATCCCAGTGGCTTCCCTGCCGTCGAAAGAGGTGTATACACCGATGAGAAAATGACCTTGCCTCTGCGCGACAAGCACGGCAAGCCTGTGCGAGACCTGAGCGGCAAGCCGGTTACCCTGGATACCGACGACCTCAAGGCACTGGTCAATACCACCGATGTCGGGGGCGAATACACCAAACTGCTCAAACAGGAAATGGCTCCAGATGCCCAATCGGGGAGCGCTGTGCACTTGCGCACAGCGTGGAAAGCTCATCTGGCAGACGCGATGGACAAAGAGGCGTTTCTGGCAGAACTCAGCCCCGACGCCTATACGGAACTGGCCAGCGACAACATCCATAAACGCGCGGCGCAGTGGGCGGATGCGGTACTGACTCACCCCGACCCGGCCACCCGCCCTCAAGTCGATGGGAAAACCATCGTCGCCAACAGCCTGCTCCACAGGGGGCTAGCGGTGCAGGGCGTAATGGTGATCGGCAACCAGACAGATCCATCACTGGTGCTGTACACCCCCAAGGCTCCCGACGGCATTACTTATCGCGAAGTGGCGGATCACACGGCCCTCAACACCCTCCTGGAGAAAAAAGAGTGGGCAACCTATATCGCGCAAAGAAAATCACCGGTCAGTAAAGATGAGATCGATCAGTTCAAGGGAGCGCTTAAAGAAGTTGCGTACAACCCAACGAAATTGATGTCCCCCGAACTGGTGGTTTCGTCGGTCAAGCTGCTGGGAGGCGCCACTCGCCTTGAGCCCATAAAAGGTGATTTCCAAGACCATCTGTACAAGCAACACGTACAGATGGCGATCGACCGAGCGGATCACCAGTCCGTAAGCAGTGCGCAGGTCGCACGGCAATCGCTCAAGAACAAAATCGAGTTCGGCATTGAAGTGGCATTGATCTTTACTGACCTGATACCCGTGGCTGGCAAGGGCGTGTCTGCGGGTTTTCGTCTGGGCAAAGCCGGCATCAGCGCACTGCGTGCCAACAGCAGAGTGTTGCCACACCTGATCAAAAGACCCGGCCTGGGACGGGCGATCTACAGTGATTTCACTCTGTCTGCGTCGGGTATCTCCAATGTTCGCGCGGCCCCCATGCGCCCGGTATTCAAATCGTCGACGGCCACAGGCGCGATTACCCCGCGCCCTGGGCCAAGAGCACTGCCTGCGCCCGTCAGCCCAGTGCCGGCGCGCCCCTTCGCCAGCACCGGCAACACTATTGCCGGCTCACGCACGCCCAACGACGCCGTCATTCCAGAGCGCGACTTGAGTGCGTACGCCAGGCCTGGCGACATGATCAACGGTCGGACGCTCAGGAGTGACGGTACCTATAACGTTGGCGACGAGTGGTTCATCCGATTTACCGACAGTACCCGCGTGAGCAGGGTTTATCAGATCGATTCAGCCTTTCACGCTCGCAGTGGCTGGGTCAATATCATCGACCCGAACGTCCCATCAACTGCGCCCAAAAGCAGCAGGATCGTCGCCTCTGTACAACATGCGGGCAACGGTGAATGGCGCCTGAATCAACTGCCCGGTGGAGCCCCCACGCCGACACCGGGAACTTCGACGACAGGCGCC
Source organism: Pseudomonas sp. PA-4-8C (assembly GCF_021606625.1). NCBI lineage: Bacteria > Pseudomonadati > Pseudomonadota > Gammaproteobacteria > Pseudomonadales > Pseudomonadaceae > Pseudomonas > Pseudomonas sp. PA-4-8C. The sequence continues at coordinate 18,774 of NZ_WKCD01000014.1, read as the reverse complement.
GGGGCCCCTACCCGACCAGCGTTACCAGACGCCGAGTATTTCAGCCTCAACAGAGGGCGGCTGGTCGAAGCCGACTTCACCGCTAAAACCTTGCCTGTGGCCAGGTATTGGTTCAGGCGGGATTTGTATAACTTCTACAAGAACATGCTCACTCAAGGCCAGATGCCGCCGCGCCCGCCCCGGCTGGAGCTCGCACCCGGCACCTCGCCGGCCGACCTGTTGCGTAAGGCCTACGAAATCACTGATGTGGTGGTACTGGGCGAGCGCCATAACGAAATCGCCAGTTTCCAGATGCTCAAAGAGAATATGCAGGCCCTCAAAGAGTCTGGGTTTACCACACTTTATCTTGAGAATGTCGAAACCAATGCCGCGGGCCAGCTCATGGATGTGGGCATGGGGGCCCACCGTCCTCAAGGCGCGTCTCCCACGCTCTCGGAACTGGTTCAACTTGCCAATGACAATGGAATCACCGTCAAATCCCTCGAGCACCACTACTTGACCCGCCGATCGGATATGCCCGATTTCTATAAGTACGTTGGGGACAACGACGAAGGTATTACTCGCCTGCAAGAATTCAATTACTTCGCGAGCCGTATCTTGGAAACACGCAAGCCGGGCGAAAAAGTACTCGCCTTGGTAGGCCGGGCCCATATGAACACGGCCCGAAACGTTCCAGGTCTGGCGGAACTCAATGGAGGGGTGGGCATAGGCGTGTACCCCGACACAACATTCAACAAAAGTGTTGCCATCAGCGGCCCATCAATCCCGAGAGATCCCGGGGCTAACGTCACGAATAGCCTCACGGTAGGGGATTATCAGATCTTCCATAAAGTCACTTGAGCAATCACCGTCGTGCGTTGTTTGCGCGATGGTGAGCCTCTCACTGTCGCATGCTGGGACACGTGAAAACCTCATGACCAAAATTGCGCCACCACCTACAGCAGCGCAACAATGTGAAGAACATAAGATATTATTAGCAATAAATATCTATAAAGCTTGTTTTACACAGAAAATCTATCAATTTTTCCTGGCCACCTTGCCATCTCACTTGGCCACGGTTAGGGTTGGGCTTATGAAAACCTCTCACACCCTCATTCAGCTCCGCCAGCACCGCAGCCTGTGCCTAGTCAGCGCACGACTGCCAGGCTGAATCGATCTGCCTCGTCCTCAAGTTTTATCCCCAATAACAGTTCTACGGCAGGCCGCCTTTTCTCGGCCCCTACAACCAAGGATTTCCCGATGAGCATGCTCAAAGACCCGTCTTCGAAATACCGCGCGTTCCCGACCATCGACATCCCGGACCGTACCTGGCCGTCGAAGACCATCACCCAAGCGCCTATCTGGTGCAGCTCCGACCTGCGTGATGGCAACCAGTCGCTGATCGAGCCGATGGACGCGGTGAAAAAGCTGCGCTTCTGGAAGACCCTGGTGGCCGTTGGCGTGAAGGAAATCGAAGCCTCGTTCCCGGCTGCTTCGCAAACCGACTTCGACTTCGTGCGTACCCTGATCGAAGACAACCACATCCCCGAGGACACCACCATCCAGGTGCTGACCCAGGGCCGTGAAGACTTGATCGCACGCACCTTCGAATCCCTGCGCGGCGCCAAGAAAGCCATTGTGCATTTGTACAATGCCACCTCGCCGTCGTTCCGCCGCATCGTGTTCAACCAGGACAAGGACGGCATCAAGGCCATCGCGGTCAACGCGGCCAAGCTGTTCGTCAAGTACGCTGCCCAGCAGCCGGAAACCCAGTGGACGTTCGAATACTCCCCAGAGACGTTCAGCGCCACTGAGCTGGAATTCGCCAAGGAAGTCTGTGACGCAGTGATCGAGGTGTGGAACCCCACGCCTGAGCACAAGATGATCCTCAACCTGCCCGCCACGGTTGAATGCGCCACGCCGAATATCTATGCCGACCAGATCGAGTGGTTCGGTCGCCATATCAACCGTCGCGACAGCGTGATTATCAGCCTGCACACCCACAACGACCGTGGCACTGGCGTGGCGGCCACCGAGCTGGGCCTGATGGCCGGTGCCGACCGTGTTGAAGGCTGCCTGTTTGGCAACGGCGAGCGCACCGGTAACGTCGATCTGGTCACCGTGGCGCTGAACATGTACACCCAGGGCCTGGACCCGCAGTTGGACTTCTCCGACATCGACGGCGTACGCAAAGTGGTCGAGGAATGTAACCAGATCCAGGTGCACCCACGTCACCCATACGTCGGCGACTTGGTACACACCGCGTTCTCCGGCTCGCACCAGGACGCGATCCGTAAAGGCTTCTCCCAGCAGAAAGACGATGCCTTGTGGGAAGTGCCGTACTTGCCGATCGACCCGGCCGATATTGGCCGCAGCTACGAGGCGGTGATCCGTGTGAACAGCCAGTCGGGTAAAGGCGGTATCGCCTACCTGCTGGAGCAGGAATACGACATCAGCTTGCCGCGTCGCATGCAGATCGAGTTCAGCCAGGTGGTACAGGCCGAAACCGACCGCGTGGGCCTGGAGATGACCGCACCACAGATCTACGCCTTGCTGCAGCGTGAATACCTGCAAGCCAACACGCCGTACGCGTTGGTCAGCCACCGTCTGCAGGAAGAGAATGGCAACAGCTTTGTCGAGGTGGAAGTTTCCGGCAAAGGCCAGGGCGAAACCAACCTGCATTGGAAGGGCAAAGGCAACGGTGCGTTGGAAGCGCTGGTAGCGGGCCTGCCGATTGGCGTGGAGATCATGGACTACAACGAGCACGCGATTGGTGCGGGTACCAATGCCAAGGCAGCGGCCTATATTGAACTGCGCGTGAACGGCGAACGCCCGGTGCATGGTGTGGGGATCGATGAAAACATCACTACCGCCAGCTTCAAGGCGCTGTTCAGTGCGTTGAACCGTTCGTTGAGCCAGTTGGAAGCCAAAGCCGCGTAAGCATTGCCGTAATGCAAAAGGCCCCTGGGTGAGAATCCAGGGGCCTGATCGTTCCCACGCTCTGCGTGGGAATGCAGCCCTGGACGCTCTGCGTCCGCCCTTAGAAGCGGTACGCAGAGCGTCCCAAGAGGCGTTCCCACGCAGAGCGTGGGAACAATCTCAGAGCCTTAGACAAACTGAAAACTATCGGCATCCAGGTTCGCCGGGAACCGCGTACGGTAAGCCGCCAGCTCCGCCGCATCCAGGATCACCTGGAACACCCCATCCGCCTCACCCGCACTCAGCAACGTCTCCCCCTGAAAATCCAGCACCTGGCTATCGCCGGTGTAGGCAAAGCCCTTACCGTCCGTGCCGACCCGATTCACCGCCGCCACGTAACACAGGTTCTCAATCGCCCGCGCCGGCAACAGCCGATTCCAATGCTGACGCCGCGCACCTGGCCAGTTGGCGGTGTACAGCAGCAGGTCCGTATCCTGGGCATCGCGGCTCCACACCGGGAAGCGCAGGTCATAGCAGATCAGCGGACGAATGCGCCAACCCTTCAATTCGAACTGCACCTGGCGCTCGCCTGGGGTGTAATGGTCATGTTCACCGGCCATGCGGAACAGGTGGCGCTTGTCGTAATGCAACACCTCGCCATCCGGCCGCGCCCACAGCAAGCGGTTGCGGTGGCTGCCATCGGCGGCCTGGATGATCACACTGCCGGTAATCACGGCCTTATACTTTGCCGCTTGGGCCTGGAGCCAATGATGGGTGGGGCCGTTTTCCGGCTCGGCGAGGGCTGCCGATTCCATGGAAAACCCTGTGGTGAACATCTCTGGCAGCACGATCAAGTCGGCGCCTTTGGCCTGCTCCAGCAGCAACTCGAAGTGTTCGAAATTGGCCTGGCGGTCATGCCAGGCCAGGCTCGTCTGCACCAGGGCAATGTTCAGATTGGGCAATGTACTCAGATCACGCATAGTTTTTGCGCCGCATGTCGCAGCGTCTCCTCGCGTTTGGCAAAGCACAGGCGCACCAGGCGCTGGCCTTGGGGTGGGTGCTGGTAGAACACCGAAACCGGAATGGTCGCCACGCCATGTTCGCGGGTCATCCACAGGGACATGGCCACGTCATCCAGGTCTGGGCGAATCTGCGAGTAATCCACCAGTTGGAAGTAAGTGCCGGTCACCCGGGTAAAGCTCAAGCGCGATGGCGCCAGCAGCTCGCAGAACAGGTCCCGCTTGGCCTGATAGAAGGCCGGCAGCTCTTCGACATGTTCCGGGTGTTCGGCCATGAAGTCCGCCAAAGCGTACTGCAAAGGGGTCACGCCGCAGAAGTTGACATATTGATGCACCTTGCGCAGTTCGGCCGTCAGGGCCGGAGGCGCGACCACGTAACCGGTTTTCCAGCCGGTCACGTGATAGGTCTTGCCGAAGGAGCTGACCACAAAGGCGCGCTGATACAGTTCCTGATGGGCCAATACGCTGACGTGGGGTACACCGTCGAATACGAGGTGCTCGTAGACCTCATCGCTGACCAGATAAATATCACGGTCGCGGATCAGTTCGGCCAACTGGTCCAGCTCGGCGCGGCTGATCAGTGCGCCGGTGGGGTTATGTGGCGAGTTGATGATGATCATGCGGGTGCGCGGTGACAGCGCCGCCTTGATCTTCTCGAAGTCCAGGGCAAAACCGTCCAGGCTCAGTTGCACGTGCACGCAACGACCACCGGCCAGCTCCACCGAGGGCTCATAGCTGTCGTAGCTGGGGTCGAACACGATGACTTCATCGCCATGATGAATCACCGCCTGAATCGCGCAGAAGATCGCCTCCGTGGCACCAGGGGTGATGGTCACCTCGCTGTCGGCATTGACTGTGGCGCCATAACTGCGAGCAATCTTGGCGGCCACCTGCTGACGCAACACGGGCAAGCCGGTCATGGGCGCGTATTGGTTGTGACCCAGAGCGATATGCTTGCCCACTGCGTCGAGCAAACCTTGCGGGCCATTGAAATCCGGGAAACCTTGGGACAGGTTGAGCGCGCCAGTTTCAGCGGCGAGTTGTGACATGGTGGTGAAAATGGTCGTGCCGACGTTTGGCAGCTTACTGGTGATCATCAAAAGCCCCTGCAGGTGAGCCCCAAGTTTTAAGCTGCCTATTGCATCGGGTCAAGGCACAAACGGTCGCGCACAAAAAAGGGCTCCAAAGGAGCCCTTTTTTGCAGCGTGTCGCTTACCACTCAAAGCTGCCGTTATTTCTTGTCACGGCGCTTCTTGTCGGCCTTCTTGTGGTGAGTCATCAAACGACGCTTCTTGTTCACCTGACGGTCGGTCAGTGTGTTCTTGTTGCCTTCGTATGGGTTATCGCCACCCTTGAACTCGATACGGATCGGCGTACCGACCAGCTTCAAGACACGGCGGTAGGTGTTTTCCAGGTAACGCACATACGACTTGGGCACCTTCTCGATCTGGTTACCGTGGATCACGATAATCGGCGGGTTGGCACCACCCAAGTGGGCGTAACGCAGTTTGATCCGGCGGTTGTTGACCATCGGCGGTGCGTGCTCGCCCACCGCGTCTTCCAGGATCTGGGTCAGACGGTTGGTCGGCCAGCGGGTGACCGCAGACTTGAACGAGTTCTGGACGGACGCGTACAGGTTGCCCACGCCAGTGCCGTGCAGTGCCGAGATAAAGTGGATATCGGCGAATTCGACGAAGAACAAGCGACGTTGCAGCTCGATCTTGACGAAATCACGCTCGCTCGGCGTCATGCCGTCCCACTTGTTGATCGCGATCACCAGGGCGCGACCGGCTTCCAGGGCAAAGCCCAGCAAGTTGAGGTCGTGGTCTACCACGCCTTCGCGGGCGTCCATCACGAAGATCACCACGTTGGCGTCTTTGATGGCTTGCAGGGTTTTGACCACGGAGAACTTTTCAACTTCTTCGTGGATCTTGCCGCGCTTGCGCACACCGGCCGTGTCGATCAGCGTGTACTTTTCCTCGTTGCGTTCGAACGGGATGTAGATGCTGTCGCGGGTAGTACCGGGCTGGTCGTAGACGATAACGCGGTCTTCACCGAGCATACGGTTGACCAGGGTCGACTTGCCGACGTTCGGACGGCCAATGATGGCGATCTTGATACCGTCTTTTTCGCTCGGACCCGGAATGCGCTTGGCTTCCTCGCCTTCAGCAACGATCTCTTCTTCGCCTTCTTCTTCCTCGACATCATCCTTGGGGAAGTCGCGCAGGGCGATTTCCAGCATCTGGGTGATACCGCGACCGTGAGCACCGGCGACCGGGATCGCGTCACCCAGGCCCATCGGGCTGAATTCGGCACGGGCCGCCTCAGGATCGATGTTATCGATCTTGTTGGCGACCAGATAGGAACGCTTGTTGCGCTTGCGCAGGTGCTCGCCAATCATCTGGTCGGCAGCGGTGTAGCCCGCGCGGGCGTCCACCAGAAACAGCACCACATCGGCTTCTTCGATAGCGAGCAGCGACTGCTCGGCCATCTTTTCGTCCATGCCATGCTCGTCACCGGAGATACCACCGGTGTCGACAATAATGTAGGAGCGCCCTTGCCACTTTGCCTCACCGTATTGGCGATCACGGGTCAGACCGGACAAGTCGCCGACAATGGCGTCACGAGTCCTGGTCAGGCGGTTGAACAAGGTGGACTTGCCGACGTTAGGTCGGCCCACCAGGGCGATTACGGGAACCATGCGGCTCTCCACTTCGTTATTTCAGAAAATACAAAAGCCGCTGCAGGGCAGCGGCTGGTGCTCGGGGCGGCATTTGAAATGCCACATGCCCTGCTCTGGCACTACTACTGTAGGAGCGAGCTTGCTCGCGAAAAAACCGAGAACGCCGCGTTTATCCAGAAAACCCGCGTTATCGTTGACGTCCTTCGCGAGCAAGCTCGCTCCTACACAGAGCATTGAAGCAGGGCCGCCTGGGGGTTACCCCAAGCATAGTCAAACCTTTACTTGATGGTCAGGGCTTCCAGCTTGCCGCCGTTGCCATACACATAAAGCATGTTACCCACCACCAGCGGACGCGCACGCAGGCCGTCGCTGTCGATACGCTGGCGACCGACAAAACGACCGTCCACCTGGCTCAGCAGGTGCAGGTAGCCTTCGAAGTCACCCACCGCCACGTAGCTGGAGAAAACTTCCGGTGCCGACAGTTGACGGCGAGCCAGGGAGTCATTGCTCCACAGTGCAGTGGTGGAACGCTCATCGACACTTTCAACGGTGCCGGATGCCAGGCTCACATAGACGCTGCCAAACCCTTGGGCGACACCCGCATAACTGGAAGCATCACGCTGCCAGTTGATGCGGCCGCTTTGCAGGTCCAGCGCGGCAACACGGCCCTGGTAGGTGGCGACGTAGATCGTTTCACCCGACAGCAGCAAGCCGCCGTCGATGTCCACAACGCGATCCAGTTCGGAACGACCTTGTGGGATAGCCACACGGGTTTCCCAGGCCGGCACGCCGTTCTGGGTATTGAGGGCAACCACTTTACCGGTCGACAGGCCTGCAACCGCGAGGTTGTTGGTCACAATCGGACCACTGGTACCACGCAGGGTCAACACCGCAGGGGTGCTGTCGTACAACCAGCGTTGGTCGCCGGTGGAGGCATCCAGGCCGATCACGCGGTCGTCCTGGGTTTGCACCACGACGATATCGCCGTTGGTCGCCGGTGCCGAGAGCACTTCACTGGTCACGCGAGCGCGCCATTTCTCTTCACCGGTGCTGGAGTCCAGCGCGACCACGTCACCCTTGAGCGTACCGATCAGCACCATGCCGTAGCCGACGCCCACACCGCCGGAAACCGGCAGTTCGAGGTCTTTCTTCCACTTGACGTCGCCGTTCATGCGATCCATGGCAACTACAACGCCAGTGGAATCAGTGGCCACGATGTTGTCGCCGTCAATCGCCGGCTGCAACAGGTTATAGAGGTCGCCCTGCCCATCACCAATGGATTGGCTCCATTGTTTTTGCAGGACCACTTCTTCCTTGAAGCTGGTCAGCTCGGCAGGCGGCAGTTCTTTTTTACTGTTGCTGCTGCAACCCGCGGCCAAAACGGCCAGAGCCAGCAATGCTGCATGTTTCCAACGGATCACGTCACGCATCCCCTTTGGCCAAGTCGTCGAGCTTGATTTGTAAGCCACCGACCGCCGCTTCATCAGACAGCGCCGCCTTGGCTTTTTGGTACGCAGCATGGGCTTCGTCGGTACGACCCAATTGGACCAAAAGGTCGCCCTTGAGCTCTTCGCGAGTGGCCACGAATGCCTTGTCAGCATCGCCGTCGAGCAGTTTGAGTGCTTCGTCAGCCTTGTTCTGTGCCGCCAATACCTGTGCCAGGCGCTGACGTGCGATTTCACCCAGGGTCGGGTTGGTCGGCTTGTCGGCGATGGCCTTCAGCTCGGTGGCCGCGTCATCCAGCTTGCCGGTGTCGACCGCGACTTTCGCGACGAACAGGCTGCCGTATTGGGCGTAGGTGCTACCGCCGAATTCGTTTTTCAGCTTGCCGGCCAGGTCTGCAACCTGCGCAGGATCAGGCTTGCCGTCCGGGGTCAGGGTAGTTTCCAGCAATTGCTGATAAACGATCGAGGCGCCTTGGGACTGGTTGGCCTGATACTTGGTCCAGGCTTGCCAGCCGAACACCACCACTAAAGCCAGCAGACCGCCCGTAACCAGGGGCTTGCCGTTACGCTGCCACCAGTCCTTGAACTCGGCCAGTTGCTCATCATCAGTACTCGACACCCCAATACTCCTTAATCGCTAAATTCGGCTGTTCGACAGCTTCAACCCTGCACGACGCAGGTGGCCAAGTGCGCAGCGAGCGCATCAAAGGCAATGTTCTGTTGTTCGCCCTGGCCACGCAGGGGTTTGAAACCTACCACTTGCTGGGCCAGCTCGTCATCGCCGAGGATCAGTGCGTACAGCGCACCGCTCTTGTCGGCCTTCTTGAACTGGCTCTTGAAGCTACCAGCGCCGGCATTGACCTGCAGGCGCAGGCTCGGCAGTTGGTCACGTACTTTTTCGCTCAAGGCCAGGGCCGCCAGTTCGGCAGCCTCGCCGAAGGCGCACAGGTACACGTCCACCTGGCGGGAAATCTCTTGCGGGACCTGCTCCAGGGTTTCCAGCAGCAGGATCAGCCGCTCAATGCCCATGGCAAAGCCTACGCCCGTGGTCGGCTTGCCGCCCATTTGCTCGACCAAGCCGTCGTAGCGACCACCGGCACACACGGTGCCCTGGGCGCCGAGCTTGTCGGTGACCCACTCGAACACGGTCTTGCTGTAGTAGTCGAGGCCACGCACCAGCTTGGGGTTGATCACGTAGGGAATACCGGCTGCATCCAGGCGAGCCTTGAGGCCCTCGAAGTGCACGCGGGACTCGTCGTCCAGGTAATCGGCCATTTTCGGCGCATCGACCAGCACGGCCTGGGTGTCGGCGTTCTTGGTATCCAGGACGCGCAACGGGTTGGATTTCAGACGGCGTTGGCTGTCTTCGTCCAGTTTGTCCAGGTGGGCGGACAGGTACTCGACCAGGGCTTCGCGGTAGCGCCCACGGGACTCGCTGGTGCCCAGGCTGTTGAGTTCAAGCTTGACCGCATCACGAATGCCCAACTGGCCCCATAGGCGCCAGGTCAGCACGATCAGCTCGGCGTCGATGTCCGGGCCGTCCAGGTTGAAAACTTCGCAACCGATCTGGTGGAACTGGCGATAACGGCCTTTCTGAGGGCGCTCGTGGCGGAACATCGGGCCGATGTACCACAGCTTCTGGGTCTGGCCACCACCGGTGATGCCATGTTCCAGTACGGCGCGCACGCACGCGGCAGTGCCTTCCGGACGCAGGGTCAGGGAGTCGCCGTTGCGGTCTTCAAAGGTGTACATCTCTTTTTCGACGATGTCGGTCACTTCACCGATGGAGCGCTTGAACAGTTCGGTGAACTCGACGATCGGCATGCGGATCTGCTTGTAACCGTAGTTATCCAGCAGGCGCGCGACCGTGCTCTCGAAGTAGCGCCACAGTGGCGTCTGCTCCGGCAGGATGTCGTTCATGCCACGAATGGCTTGCAGAGACTTGCTCACATCAGATCCTTAAATTCGGTCAATCAGCCGCGAGCGATCAGCGCTGCGTCAGCGGCGACCTTCTCGGCCGCTTTCTCGCGGATCAGCTTTTCCAGCTCATCCACCAGATTGTCATTCGTTAGCTTCTGCGACGGCTTACCGTCGATGTAAATCAGGTTCGGTGTACCACCGGTCAGGCCCACGTGGGCCTCTTTGGCCTCACCCGGCCCGTTGACCACACAACCGATCACTGCGACATCCAGCGGCACCAGCAGGTCTTCGAGGCGCAACTCCAGGTCGTTCATGGTTTTCACCACGTCGAAGTTCTGCCGCGAGCAACTCGGGCAGGCGATGAAGTTGATACCACGGGAACGCAAACGCAGGGATTTGAGAATGTCGTAGCCGACCTTCACTTCCTCTACGGGGTCTGCCGCCAGGGAGATGCGGATAGTATCGCCAATCCCTTCGGCGAGCAGCATACCGAGACCCACCGCAGATTTCACCGTGCCTGAGCGCAAACCGCCCGCTTCAGTGATACCCAGGTGCAACGGTTGCACGATTTCCTTGGCCAGCAGGCGATAGGCTTCTACGGCCATGAACACGTCGGAAGCCTTTACGCTGACCTTGAAGTCCTGGAAATTCAGGCGTTCAAGGTGTTCAACGTGGCGCAGTGCAGACTCAACAAGGGCCGCCGGCGTGGGCTCGCCGTATTTTTTTTGCAGGTCTTTTTCCAGGGAGCCGGCGTTGACGCCGATGCGGATCGGAATACCACGATCCCGGGCAGCATCAACCACGGCACGCACGCGATCTTCACGCCCGATGTTGCCGGGGTTGATACGCAGGCAGTCCACACCCAGTTCGGCCACGCGCAATGCGATCTTGTAGTCGAAGTGAATATCGGCAACCAGTGGCACCTTGACCAACTGCTTGATACGACCAAAGGCCTCGGCTGCGTCCATGTCCGGAACGGACACCCGCACGATGTCCACGCCGGCAGCTTCCAGACGGTTGATCTGGGCCACGGTGGCGGCCACATCGTTGGTGTCGCTGTTGGTCATGCTCTGCACTGCGATGGGGGCATCGCCACCCACCGGCACCGAGCCGACCCAGATCTTGCGCGATACGCGACGTTTGATTGGAGATTCGCCGTGCATGACTATTGTCCCAACTTGAGGCGAGCAGTCTCGCCACTGGTGAACGGCGCCACGTCTACAGGCTGGCCGTTGTAGGCCACTTGCGCGCCACGGGCAAAGCCCAGACGCAGCGTCAAAGGAGGCTTGCCGCCCTGGTCAAGCGTATCTCCCTTACGCTTCAAACCGCTGAACAGCACTTTGCCGTTGCCATCGGTGACCTGCGTCCAGCAGTCAGCGATGAAGGTAATCTGTACGCGCCCATCACCGGCGATCAACGCAGGGGTGGTGGGAGGCGACATCGCCGGCGCTGCGGGTGCGGCTGGCGCAGGGGTCGCAGGAGCAGGTGTCGGAACCACCGGAGCCTGGGCCACGGGTGCTGCCGGAGCGGTTGGAACCGCCGGAGCCGGCACCGCAGCCGTCACAGCCGGGGCCGTGCCAGCGTCTGGCGCGGGTTGCTCGGCAGTGGCCGGCGCTTGCGGCGCGGCTTGCCCTTCTACCACGGCCTGGTCTTCCGGCTCGTCCAACGGGTGAATCTGGGTAGTGCCGTCGGCGCTTTCGACTTCGACATGTTCCATGGCATTGCTGGTCAGGTCTTTGTTGCGCTGGGAGGTCTGGTCCTGCCACCAGACAAAACCGCCGCCGACCACGGCAATCAGCAACAACAGGCTGACAATTCGCAAAATCGTGTGGGAAACCCGCGTTGGCTCCTCGATACGCCCCAACCCATGGACATTACTGCCCTGGGCGTCGGTACCGGTGAACTGGTCGAACTCCTGGACCAGCACGGCCTGGTCGATGCCCAGCAATTTGGCATAGGCGCGGATATAGCCGCGGGCAAAGGTGTGCCCAGGCAGCTTGTCGAACGCGCCGGCTTCCAGATTGGCCAGGGAGGTGCTGGTCAAATTGAGCTTGAGGGCCACTTCCGCCAGCGACCAACCATTGCTTTCGCGGGCCTGGCGCAAGGTTTCGCCTGGGTTGACGCGATTAGCTGCTACATCTTCCGGGTGCGCGGCTTTCATCATTGCTCCGACAGGTATTGCTGATATTCCGGCGTACCGGGATAGAGTCGTTCGAGTTGCTGGCCAAAACGTGCGGCCGTGTCGTGTTCTTCATGAACCGTCGCCAGGCGCACACCGAGCAATAGACTACGTGCATTTTGCCCGCTGAGCAGGCTAAAACGCTCGTAATAGTCACGTGCCGGCACATAATGCCTGTCTTCGTAAGACAACTCAGCCATTTCGAGCAATGCCCGTGGCTGGTGACTGTTCAAATGCAGGGCTTTTTCCAGTTGCTGGCGGGCGCTGTCGCGTTGGCCGAGGCGCATCGAGGTAACACCGAGGTTCTCGAACACCCGCGAACGCTGCGGGTAGAGAGTATCGGTGGCGGCTTGCTGGAAATAACGTGACGCCAGGTCATACCGTTGCTGTTCGAACAGGAAACTGCCGTAGTTGTTCAGCAGCCGCGGGTCGGCAGGACGGGAGGCCAGGGCCTTGTGAAAATAGCGGTCGGCCAGCTCGGGCTCGGCCTGGGCCTGAAACACCAGGGCCAGCGCAGCATTGGCATCAGCATCATCGGCGTCCAGCTCAAGGGCCTTTTTCAACGGCACCTTGGCCTGCTCGCTCATGCCTTGGCGCAGGTACCCCAAACCCAGTTGCACATAGGCAACTCGCGCCTCATCACGGCCTTTATCAGTGCGCAACGGGCTGTCATGGCCCGATGAAACGCAACCGGCCACGAGGCCGGTAAACAGTAAAAGCAGCGCAAGGCGCAAGGGCATAGAGATCCTCTCTCAGATTCGATTCACAGCGATTTGCGGCAAATCTTCAGCGGCGTTAAGTTCGCGCACGGCGATATAACGTTCACTGCGGCGGGTGCGGTCCATCACCTGCCCTACCAATTGGCCACACGCGGCGTCGATGTCTTCACCACGGGGGGTTCGCACAGTGACGTTATAGCCGGCCTGGTGCAGTTGATCCTGGAAACGACGGATGGCGTTGTTGCTCGGCCGCTCGTAGCCAGAATGGGGAAACGGGTTGAACGGGATCAAGTTGATCTTGCACGGGGTGTCCTTGAGCAATTCGATCATCTCGACCGCGTGTTCCAGCTTGTCATTGACGTCCTTGAGCATGGTGTACTCAATGGTCAACACACGCTTTTCACCCAGGGTCGCCATATAACGCTGGCACGACTCGAGCAGCATCTTAAGCGGATACTTCTTGTTGATCGGCACCAATTGGTTACGCAATGCGTCATTAGGTGCGTGCAGCGACAACGCAAGGGAGACGTCAATGTGCTTGGCCAGCTCATCGATCATCGGTACCACGCCGGAGGTCGACAGGGTCACACGGCGCTTGGAGATGCCGTAGCCCAGGTCGTCCATCATCAGGTGCATGGCCGCAATCACGTTGTCGAAGTTCAGCAGCGGCTCACCCATGCCCATCATCACCACGTTGGTGATGGCACGGTCGACGGTCGCCGGGACGCTGCCAAAGGATTTGTTGGCAATCCACACCTGGCCGATAACTTCGGCGGCGGTGAGGTTGCTATTGAAGCCTTGCTTGCCGGTGGAGCAGAAACTGCAATCCAGGGCACAGCCTGCCTGGGACGAAACGCACAAAGTGCCACGTTTGCCCTGGGGAATGTACACGGTCTCGACACAGCTGCCGGACGCCACGCGCACGACCCACTTACGGGTACCGTCGCTGGAGATGTCCTCGCTGACCACTTCGGGACCACGCACCTCGGCAATGGCCTTGAGCTTGTCGCGCAGGGCCTTGCTGACGTTCGTCATGGCGTCGAAATCGTCGACGCCAAAGTGGTGAATCCACTTCATTACCTGACCGGCACGGAAACGCTTCTCCCCGATTGAGTCGAAGAATTTCTCCATTTCCGGCTGAGTCAGACCCAGCAGGTTGGTTTTAACAGTCGATGTAGTCATGGATTCACCCTCACTCTTTAAGCCGATGCTTAGCGAGCGGTTACTTCAGTAGCAGCGAAAAAGTACGAGATTTCGCGAGCAGCGGCAGCTTCAGAGTCCGAGCCGTGAACAGCGTTGGCGTCGATGGATTCAGCGAAGTCAGCACGGATGGTGCCAGCAGCCGCTTCTTTAGGGTTGGTAGCGCCCATCAGCTCACGGTTCAGAGCGATAGCGTTTTCGCCTTCCAGAACCTGAACAACAACAGGACCGGAGATCATGAAGGCAACCAGGTCGCCGAAGAAGCCACGAGCGCTGTGCTCAGCGTAGAAGCCTTCAGCTTCAGCCTTGGACAGTTGCTTGAGTTTCGAAGCTACAACCTTCAGGCCGGCTTTTTCGAAACGAGTGGTGATCTCGCCGATGACGTTTTTTGCAACAGCGTCAGGCTTGATGATGGAGAAAGTACGTTGAACAGCCATGGTGTAACTCCAGAAACGGTAATTTACGAAAAATTAAACCCGCGAATTATACGCGGGTTATTGGGTATTGCCTAACTGCGTGAGGGAGGCGTCAGTCCTGTTCTTCTTTCCAGGCAGTCTGGATAGCTTCCAGGACCTTTTCACCACCACGATCACGCTCATCTTCGAACCCAGGCAACGCCATGACCATGTCACGCAAAGCCACAAAGTTCAGGGAGTAAGGATCCAGATCCGGGTTGCCATCAGCCAACAGGATAGCGATCTCTTGTACATCAACCCATTTAAGACTCATGACACTTCCTTGAATCAATGCGGCGCTTCGGCCGCATGGTTGAGCGAATATTTCGGGATTTCGACGGTGAGGTCTTCAGTCCCCACTTTCGCCTGGCAACTGAGGCGCGACGTCGCCTCCAGGCCCCACGCCCTATCAAGATAGTCTTCTTCCAGGTCGTCAGCCTCATTGAGGCTATCGAAACCTTTACGAATGATGCAGTGGCAAGTGGTGCAGGCATTGACACCGCCACAGGCACTTTCGATCTCGATGTGGTTGTCATGCGCGACGTCGAGCAGGGACTTGCCGGTCTCGGCCTCCACGACCATGCCATCCGGGCAATGCTCGGCGTGCGGTAGAAAAGTGACCTGCGGCATCAGTTATTCCTCAATTTCATTCAGGTTGCGGCCCGCCAGCGCGGCTTTAACCGTCTGATCCATACGGCGGGCGGCAAAGGCATCAGTCACTTGCGACAGGCGCTTGGTCTGTTGCTCGATGGCGTAGCCATCGTTGCCTTTCATCAGTTCGGCCAGTTCCTGCATTTGCAGGTCAATGACCATGCGTTCTTCAGCATCCAGCAGGCGCTCGCCATCGGCTTCAAGGGCACCCTGCACCGCTTCGAGCAGGCGCTGGGCATCCACTTGCTGCTCGCGCAATACGCGGGCGACCTTGTCGTCACCGGCATACTGGAACGAATCCTTGAGCATCTTGGCGATTTCGCCATCGGTGAGGCCGTAGGACGGCTTGACCTGGATGCTGGCCTCCACGCCCGAAGCCAGCTCACGCGCAGCCACGCTGAGCAAGCCATCGGCATCGACCTGGAAGGTCACGCGAATCTTGGCGGCACCGGCCACCATCGCCGGAATGCCACGCAATTCAAAGCGCGCCAGGGAACGGCAGTCGCTGATCAGCTCGCGCTCACCTTGCAGCACATGAATCATCATGGCTGTCTGGCCATCTTTGTAGGTAGTAAAGTCCTGGGCACGGGCGACGGGGATGGTGGTGTTGCGCGGAATCACCTTCTCCATCAGGCCACCCATGGTTTCCAGGCCCAGGGACAACGGGATCACGTCGAGCAACAGCAATTCGCCGCCATCGCGTTTGTTACCAGCCAGGGTATCGGCCTGGATGGCAGCGCCGATGGCGACCACTTGATCCGGGTCGATTTCGGTCAGCGGTTGGCGCCCAAAGGCTTCGGCGACCGCTTCGCGCACGCGCGGCACGCGGGTGGAACCGCCGACCATGACCACTGCACCGACGTCTTCCAACTCGATACCGGAATCACGCACAGCACGACGACAGGCTTTGAGGCTGCGGGCGACCATCGGCTCGATCAGCGCATCAAAGGCTTCGCGGGTCAGCTGTGCCGACCAGTCACCGTAGGACACTTCAACAGAAGCAGCGTCAGTCAGCGCCTCTTTGGCCGCGCAGGCAGTTTGCAGCAGGTTGCGCTGCGCGCCTGGGTCCAGGTCGGCCGATAAGCCAGCACTGCTGATGATCCAGCCAGCAATAGCGTGATCGAAATCATCGCCACCCAGGGCGCTGTCGCCGCCGGTCGCGAGCACTTCGAACACACCGCCGGTCAGGCGCAGGATCGAAATATCGAAGGTGCCGCCGCCCAGGTCATAAATAGCGACCAGGCCTTCAGCGTGCTGATCGAGGCCGTAGGCCACCGCCGCCGCAGTCGGTTCGTTGAGCAAGCGCAGCACGTTCAAGCCGGCAAGTTTCGCCGCATCCTTGGTGGCTTGGCGCTGGGCGTCATCGAAATACGCCGGAACAGTGATCACCGCCCCTACCAGCTCACCGCCCAGGGTGCTTTCTGCACGCTGGCGCAGCACCTTGAGGATATCAGCCGACACTTCCACCGGGCTCTTGGGCCCCTGGACGGTGTCGATGAACGGCATATGGGATTCACCGCCGACAAAGCGGTACGGCAGTTGGTCGCCCAATTGCTTGACGTCGGACAACCCACGACCCATCAAGCGCTTGACCGACAACACCGTGTTCAAAGGGTCTGCGGACGCGGCCAATTTGGCCGATTCGCCCACTTCAGTGCGGTCGGCGTGATAACGCACGGCGGACGGCAGGATCACCTGCCCATCGGCGTCAGGCAGTGGCTCGGACAGGCCGCTGCGCAAGGCAGCAACCAGGGAATTGGTGGTGCCCAGGTCAATCCCGACCGCCAGGCGACGCTGGTGCGGTTGAGGGCTTTGGCCGGGTTCGGCGATTTGCAGTAGAGCCATGGTAATCAGGTCTTATCTGTCTATCAGGCGTGCATCACGGGCAGCACTGGGTTAATCGTCGAGGCGCTCTTCTAGCTGGCGCACTTCGTAGGTGAGCTTGTCGAGGAATTGCATGCGCCGCATCAGGCGTTCGGCCTGCTCACGTTGCGCCGCATCATCCCAACAGGCTGCGAAGCTTTCGTTGAGCTCATCCTGGGCCGCCTTCAGACGGCGCTTGAAGACCACGACACCCGCCACATCGGCTTCGTCCTGCAAGTCTTCGAGCTCTTCGCGCCACTGCATCTGCTGCATCAGGAAGTCCGGGTCATGCACGGTGACTTCCATCGGCAACTCGCCGCCCGTCATCGCCAGTAAATAACGTGCGCGTTTCGGGGGGCTTTTTAGCGTCTGATAGGCTTCGTTGAGGCTGGCCGATTGCTCCAGCGCCAAGCGTTGCTCACGCTCGGAAGCGTCGGCAAAGCGGTCCGGATGCACGCCACGCGCCAATTCACGGTAGCGCGTGGCAAGCTGCTCAAGGTCCAGCCGAAAGCTCGGCTGCAGCTCGAATAAAGCGAAATGACAAGGAGTACCCACGAGTAGCCTCAGATGTTGAAGCTTTCGCCGCAGCCACATTCACCGCGCACGTTAGGGTTGTTGAACTTGAAGCCTTCGTTCAACCCTTCCTTGACGAAATCGAGTTCGGTGCCGTCCAGGTAGGTCAGGCTTTTGGGGTCGATAATCACTTTCTCGCCGTGACTTTCGAACACCTGATCCTCTGCAACCACCTCGTCGACAAACTCCAGCACGTAGGCAAGGCCGGAACAGCCCGTGGTGCGTACACCCAGACGAATCCCCTCACCTTTACCGCGCCCATTCAGGGAGCGGCGAATGTGCTGCGCAGCCGCTTCTGTCATGCTGATAGCCATCGTTGACTCCTTACTCGTCGCCAAATGCTTAGATCAAGCCTTTCTTCTGCTTGTAGTCGCGAACGGCCGCCTTGATGGCGTCTTCCGCGAGTACCGAGCAGTGGATTTTCACTGGCGGCAGCGCCAGTTCTTCGGCCAGCTGGGTGTTGCTGATGGTGACAGCCTCATCCAAGGTCTTGCCTTTCATCCATTCGGTCGCCAAGGAACTGGAGGCGATGGCCGAACCGCAGCCGTAAGTCTTGAATTTGGCGTCTTCGATAACACCAGCATCGTTGACCTTGATCTGCAGGCGCATCACATCGCCGCACGCCGGAGCGCCGACCATGCCGGTGCCGACATCAGGATCTTCCGCGTTCATCTTGCCGACGTTGCGCGGGTTTTCGTAGTGGTCGATGACCTTTTCGCTGTAAGCCATGGTACTGAATCCTCACTCATCAGGGCCGCTCTGGAACCCTGTAGAAACGCCTGCGTTTTCCGCCACGTTCCTACAGAGCTTGGGTGGCGGCTTCTATAGTTAGTGTGCCGCCCACTCGATCTTGGAAATATCGACACCGTCTTTGTACATGTCCCACAGTGGCGACAGAACGCGCAGCTTGTTGACGGCTTCGCAGACCTTCTGCGCGGCGTAGTCGACTTGCTCTTCGGTGGTGAAGCGGCCGAACGTAAAGCGGATCGAGCTGTGTGCCAGTTCGTCGTTGCGGCCCAGGGCGCGCAGTACATACGAAGGCTCAAGGGACGCCGAGGTGCAGGCCGAACCGGACGATACCGCCAGGTCCTTGAGCGCCATGATCAGCGACTCGCCTTCGACGTAGTTGAAGCTCAAATTCAGGTTGTGCGGTACACGGGCGGTCATGC
>NZ_WKCD01000139.1:0-13596 GCF_021606625.1 Pseudomonas sp. PA-4-8C | reverse complement strand
GTCTTCAAAGACTGCAAGGACTGCCCGGAAATGGTGGTGCTGCCCGCCGGCACCTTCACCATGGGTACCCCGGAAGACGAAGTGGGCCGCGAGCCCGACGAAGGCCCGATGCATGAGGTGACCTTCGCCAAGCCGTTCGCCATGAGCCGCTTCCATATCACCGCCGGCGAATGGGACAGCTACGTGCGCCAGACCGGGGTGAAGATCGCCAATGGCGACGACCGCCCCGGCCGTGAATGCATCGCCAGCAAGCCGCGCTACCCCCAGGGGCCACGTCAGCCGGCGGTGTGCATGGACATGGACGACATCAAGCAGTACGTGAGCTGGCTGTCGAAGAAGACCGGGCACACCTACCACATGGTCAGCGAAGCCCAGCGTGAATACGCTGCCCGAGCCGGCACCACCGGCCCGTTCCCCTTCCCGTTCGACGAAGGCAAGGGCTACAGCATCGCCCAGCACGCCAACACCTACGGCCCGGCGGACGGCTACAGCTATTCGTCGCCCGTGGGCAGCTACCCACCGAATGCCTTTGGCATGTATGACATGCACGGCAACGTGTATGAGCGGGTGGCTGATTGCGAGCACCCCAACTACGTCGGCGCGCCAACGGATGGCAGTGCCTGGGTGGAGCCCAACTGCGAGGCCTACCAGATTCGCGGCAATGACTGGGGCGAAGCACCGGTGTTTTCACGCTCGGGCAATCGCAACAACATCTACCCGCAAACGCGCGGGGATTGGATTGGGTTCCGGGTAGTACGCGAGCTTTAATACCTTGTAGGAGCGAGGGGGACGCCTAGTTCTTGCTCGCGAAAAACTCATAGACGCCGCGTTTATTCAGGAAGCGCGCGTCATCGTTGACGTTTTTCGCGAGCAAGCTCGCTCCTACAGGGTTCAGCCTTGTCTGGCCAACAGCGCCAAGCCTTCATGCAGCGCCGGGAACAGGCTGTTGTTGAAGTTGTTCCAGCGCAGCTCAAGGATGGTGTCCTCGGGCGAAATCTCGGTCTTGAGCACGTCGTGGAACACCTCTCCCGAGTCGATGCCGTTATCCACGTAGTGGAATGACGCACCGGTCCAATACAACGGCTCGCAGGCCTGAGTCGCCTTGGTCGCCCAGTCGGTGATCGCCTGCCCACGCGCGCCGTACAGCGCATTCCAGGTGGCGTACGCCCCACGGCGCTCATAAGGCGATTCGATGCGGGTAATGCCCGGATGAATGTTCATGATGCGCCGCGCAAACGGCGCACCCGGGCGCACCAGTTCATCGAGGATCACCAGCAAACCATCCAGCACCACGATGTCAGCCTTCAACTCCACCAGAGTGTCATGCAGGCGACGCTCGAAATCCTGCTTGCCGGCGATATGTTCGGCGCTGCCCCGTGGCAGGCGACGATAGGTCGACGGCACGCTGAGCAGCAGGTCGTTGACCAACGTGCCTTGCACACGCAAATCCGCCGGGTACAACCACTGGCGACCCGGCTGGTAAGCAAAGCCATAGTCCGCCACCAACTGCTGGTCGCGCGGGTTGTGCTCATCGTCGTCATACACCACGCCCACCAGGTTGTAAGCCTCGCCCAGCGGCGTGTCGTTGAGCGAGCCCACCAGAAACTCCAGCACCGATTTCATATAGCGCTCGTGGTCTTTATAGGCCACCGGCTGCCCTGCCTTGTCGGCGGCGGCATTTCTCAGGGACCAGACATACACCAGGTTCTTTTTCGTCATGTGTTTCGCTCTCGCTCAAAGGGCCACGCACGGCATTGATACACGTGCGCCTACAGAACAAGAACGAACCAGGCCCCGGGCAATTTATCGCTCACTGCCACCGCCCGGCACGCCGCGCTAAATAGTCACGCCACAGCTTCGTTTGTCATGGGTAAGGGTCTGTGTGCCCAGCCCCCTCTTTTTCACTTTCCGGGAAGTATTTATGACCGACCCCAAGCGCGGCGCCTTCAAAGGTTTGCTCGCATTGCTCAGGCCCTTTCGCACCATCGTGACGGTCTCCGTCGCCCTTGGCATGGCGGGCGGCCTGGCCATTACCTTGCTGTTGGCGACGATTAACAATGCCCTGCATTCGGCGGGGGGGATGACTCAGGGTGTGGTATTGACCTTCGCCGCGTTGTGCGTGGTGGCGCTGGTCAGCTCGATTATTTCCGACATCGGCACCAACTACGTCGGACAACGGATCATTGCCGCCCTGCGCAAGGACCTGGGTGAAAAGGTGCTGTCAGCGCCCATCGGGCAGATCGAGCAATATCGCTCTCACCGCCTGATCCCGGTGCTGACCCACGACGTGGACACCATTAGCGACTTTTCCTTTGCCTTCACGCCCCTGGCCATCGCCGCCACCGTTACCCTGGGATGCCTGGGTTACCTGGCTTACCTGTCCGTGCCGATGTTCCTGATGATGGTGGTCGCAATCATCATCGGCAGCGCCGTGCAATTCATCGCGGGCGGCAAAGGCATCCAGGGCTTCGATCTGGCCCGCAGCCACGAAGATGAATTGCAGCGTTACTACAATGCGATTGCTTCGGGAGCCAAGGAACTGCGCATGCACCGTCCGCGGCGGTTTCGCATGAACACCCATCGCATCCAGGAAACCGCAGACCGCATCAGCGATATCCAGGTGCGTTCAGTCAACATCTATATTCTGGCCAAGACCTTTGGCTCGATGCTGTTCTTTGTGGTCATCGGACTGGCCCTGGCGATGCAGGCCTACAACCCCAACCCCGACCCCACGGTGATTACCGGCTTCGTGCTGGTACTGCTGTATATGAAAGGCCCGCTGGAACACCTGCTGGGTTACCTGCCCGTCGTTGGCAAGGCGAAGATTGCCTTTGGGCGCATCAGCGAACTGTCGGAGCGTTTTTCTTCGCCCGAGCCCCACTTGCTGATGGACGACAGTGAGGCGCCGAAACCACTGGTCAACAGCCTTGAACTGCGCGGCGTCAGCTACAGCCCGCCAGCGGTTGAAGGCAGCCAACCGTTCCACCTGGGGCCGATCAACCTGAGCATCAAGCAAGGCGATATCGTGTTTGTCGTCGGCGAGAATGGTAGTGGCAAGACCACGCTGATCAAATTGCTGCTGGGCCTGTATCCGCCTCAGTCGGGTGAGATCCTGCTCAACGGTACAGCGGTGACCGACCCAGAGCGCGACGATTATCGTCAGTTGTTCACCACGGTGTTTTCCGACTATTACCTATTCGATGACCTGGTACAAGGCAGCGCCACCCAGTCCCTGGACAGCGCCACCCAATACCTTGAGCGCCTGGAAATCGCACACAAGGTCAGCGTCAAGGACGGCGTGTTCAGCACCACTGACCTGTCCACCGGCCAACGCAAGCGCCTGGCCCTGGTCAATGCCTGGCTGGAAGAGCGCCCGGTGCTGGTGTTCGACGAATGGGCCGCCGACCAGGACCCGGCCTTTCGCCGCATCTTCTACACCGAGCTGCTGCCGGACCTCAAACGCCTGGGCAAGACCATCATCGTGATCAGCCACGACGACCGTTATTTCGACATCGCCGATCATCTGGTGCGCTTGCGCGCCGGCCAAGTGGTGCATGAGATGGAGCCTGCATAAGGTACCGAAAAAAATTTTTCCGGTTTTGCGAAGTAGGAACGTCTCACTAGTGGTAATGAGAACTAAACTCAATAAACACTTAGAATTGCCCACTTAAAACATAGAAGAGAAAGCATCCATGCCAGCACGACTCGGTCTCAGCCCCCTGAGCAAAGCGCTATCCATGCGCCGGGCCCTGAACATCAACCTTTTGCCGAGTGCCCTGGCGTTGGCTGTGTCGATGCCGATTGCAAGCTATGTGCAAGCCCAGGAGATCGAGTTGAATATTCCTGCGCAGTCGCTGGGGAGCGCACTGCAGGAATTTGGCCGCCAGACCAATGTGCAAGTGCTCTACAGCCCGGGCGATGTGCAGGGCAAGAACAGCCCCGCCGTCAAGGGCAAAATGCAGCCGCAGCAGGCCATAGCTGCATTGCTGGCCGGTAGCCAGACCACCTATAACCTCAATGGCAATACCTTGACCGTCACAGCTGCTGGCAGCGGTGGTGGGCTTGAGTTGAGCCCGACGCAGGTGACTGCCAACTACCTGGGCAACGTCACCGAAGGTTCTGGTTCCTACACGCCTGGCACGATTGCCACGGCTACACGTCTGACGTTGACCCCACGGCAAACTCCGCAGTCGATCACCGTGGTGACTCGCCAGCACATCGAGGATTTTGGCCTCAACAACATGGATGACGTGATGCGCCATACGCCGGGCATCACCGTTTCCGCCTACGACTCCGACCGCACCAACTACTATTCCCGTGGTTTTTCGGTCAATAGTTTCCAGTACGACGGTATTCCGTCGACTGTGCGTAACGTCGGCTATTCGGCGGGCAACACTCTGAGCGACATGGCGATCTACGACCGTGTTGAAGTCCTCAAGGGCGCCACCGGCCTGCTCAACGGTGCTGGTTCCCTGGGTGCGACCATCAACTTGATCCGCAAGAAGCCAACCGCGGAATTCAAGGGCCATGTGCAATTGGGCGCGGGCTCCTGGGACAACTACCGCAGCGAAGTGGATGTCAGTGGCCCCTTGACGGACAGCGGCAATATCCGCGGCCGTGCGGTGGCTGCGTATCAGGACAAGAAGTCCTTTATGGACCACTATTCGCGCAAGACCGAAACCTACTACGGCATCACCGAGTTCGACCTGTCTCCCGAGACCATGCTGACGGTGGGCTTCGATTACCAGGACAACATTCCGCAGGGCTCCAGCTGGTCCGGCTCCTTCCCGCTGGTCAACTCCAACGGCAGCATCAACAAAATGCCGCGCTCTTACAACAACGGCACCACCTGGAGCTCATGGGAGCAAAACACGCGTACCGCCTTTGCCATGCTCGAGCATGACCTGGGCGACGGCTGGGTGACCAAATTCCAGCTCGACCACAAGATCAACGGCTACCATGCCGACCTGGGTTCGATTCAATTCGTCCAGCCGGCAGCCGATGGCACCGCCGAGATCAACGGGCAGAAATACACCGGCGAGACCAAGAGCACCTCGGCCGACCTTTACGCCACCGGGCCTTTCAGCCTGTTTGGCCGCGAGCATGAACTGGTGGTGGGCGGCTCGATCGGTACCTCGCGCTGGCAAGGCAAGGGCTACTGGTCACCGGAATGGCCTGGCGGTAACAAGGTCGATTTCTATAACTGGAACGGCCATATCGCCAAGCCTATCTACGGTCCTGCCCAACAGCACATCGACGACACTATCCGTCAAACCGGGTATTACCTGACCGCGCGTTTCAACGTGATTGACGACCTGAACGTGATCCTGGGTGGGCGCGTGGCCAACTATCACGTGACTGGCAACAACCCCTCCTACAAGGAAACCGGGCGGTTCATTCCTTACGCCGGAGTGATCTACGACCTCAACGACAACTTCTCGGTATACGCCAGCTACACCGATATTTTCCAACCCCAGGAAAGCACCTATAAGGACCGTAACGAGAAGCTGCTGGAGCCAGACGAAGGGCAGAACTACGAGTTGGGCCTGAAGGGCGAGTTTTTCGATGGCCGCCTCAACACCAGCATCGCTTACTTCGAAGTGCATGAGACTAATCGCCCCATCTCGGATGACGCCTACAACAACCAGACACCTGCCCCGAACAACTGGGCGTTCAAGAGCTCCAAGGCCGTCACCAAAGGCTACGAAGCGGAAATTTCCGGTGAGTTGAGCCCAGGCTGGCAACTTCAAGGTGGCTACACCCACAAGATCGTACGAGACGAAGACGACAAGAAACTCTCCACCTTCGAACCCGAGCATCAGGTCAACCTGAACACCACCTACAAACTCAAGGGCGACCTGGACAAGTTCACCATCGGTGGCGGTGTACGCTGGCAGACCAAAGGTTGGAACGAGATCTGGAACGGGCCACTTGAGAAAAACCAGGACATCACCCAGGAGTCCTACTGGCTGGTGGACTTGATGACCCGCTACCAGGTCACCAAGAACCTGTCGGCTACCGTCAACTTCAACAACATCTTCGACAAGTCTTACTACACCAACGTGGGCTTCTATAACTCGGCCGCCTACGGTGAGCCACGTAATGTGATGGTCAGCACGCGCTGGGACTTCTGATTCCACGCGTCAATCGATCAAACGCCCGGTGAGCACCCCATGCTCACCGGGCTTTTTTTTGCGCGTGCAGAGATACTGGCGAAGAGGGATTGGAGCATAAAAAAACCCGGACACTGGATCCGGGTTTTTGTGGTTGAGCGGCGGCTTACCTCAACGCCTCTACCAAACTGCTGATAAACACCGCGCTGTCGATAATGCCGTCATGATCGGTCTCGATCATCACTGAGCGCTCGATGCGCCCTTGGCTGATCACCGTTGCCATTTGCTGTTCGATCAGGTCCTTGAAGCGCCCTGCCCGGCTCATGGACGCCCACCAACAAGTGACGGGCGCCTTGATCGGCTTGAAGTCAGCTTGCAGCAAACGCTCACTGAGTGCCCGGTCAACGTCCCAGGAAATCTGCGCCTCATTGCCACGCAGTAATTCATCCTTGATCACCGTGAAGGCTTCGCCCAAACACTGTTCAGCCCAGTTCACAAATTCCTGCCATTGTCCCGCTTCATCCTCGCTATCCCGTTGGCATTGCTGCCAGGCGAGTTGGATGGACTCGGCAAACTCAGGGAACATCACCCCCAGCAACGCGGCGCGGCGCTCATTGGCTGAGGCTTCGCGGTCGTCCTCAACTTCCACAGAATCCCAATAAGGTTTGACCCACTGCGGCGGCGCAGCGTCGATCCAGCCGACAAACTCTACCTCTCTGCCGGCTTGCTCCAGGCCGTAGGCTACCTCCATCGCCAGGTTGCCACCCAATGACCAGCCACCCAGGCGGAACGCGCCTTGGGGTTGGGCCACCAACAATTGCGCGGTGTAGTCCTCGACCATTACCTGCCATTGCGGCACCGTGGCGCCCTCTTCGGCCAAGGCACGACACATTACCCCGAACACTGGGCGCTGCTCGCGCAAGGCCAGGGCAATCGCGGTGTAGCAATGCACCGAGCCGAAGCTTGGGTGGAACAGGAACAACGGCGTGCCTTGCGTCTGCTGGTTGAGCTTGACGATCAACGAAGACCGGCTATTGCCCTGCAGGCATTTGACCTGCCCCGCCACGGTGGGGTTGAGCATCAATTGGCTGACAGATAGGTTCACGCCGCTGACCTTGCGAATTCGCTCCTTGAGCATCAGCACCCGCAACGAATGGCCACCGAGTTCGAAGAAGTTGTCGTTGAGCCCTACGCGCTCCACCTCCAGCACCTCGCTCCAGACCGCCGCTATTTGCTGCTCAATCTCGCTAACGGGTGCCTGGTATTGCGCGGCACTGTGGGCCTCTGGCTTGGGCAACGCCTTACGGTCCAGTTTGCCGTTCGGGCTCAACGGCATCTGCGCCAGCACTACCCATTGCGCCGGGACCATGTAGTCGGGCAACTGCTCGGCCAGGTGTGCAACCACCTCTGCCTTCCACGCTTCAAGCGGCTGTTGCAGCACCAGGTAACCCACCAGGTGGGTACCGTCCACCGCCAGCACCGCGGCTTCGCGGACATTGTCGAGTTCCAGCAAGCGCGCTTCGATTTCGCCCAACTCTATGCGCAGGCCACGCAGTTTGACCTGGTGATCGATTCGCCCGGCATATTCAATCACGCCATCGTCGCGATAACGCGCGAGGTCACCGGTGCGATACAGGCGCGTGCCGCTGCCGAACGGGTCGGTCACAAACCGCTCGGCGGTAAGCGCCGCACGGCGGTGATAACCCCGCGCCAAGCCAATACCGCCCAAATACAGTTCGCCCAGCACACCCACTGGCGCAGGTTCCAGGTTGTCGTCCAGCACGTAGCAACCCAGGTTGGCAATGGGTCGGCCAATGGGTACGGCGTCGCGGCCTTCCTCCACGCAGGTCCAGTGGGTCACGTCGATGGCGGCTTCAGTAGGGCCATACAGGTTGTACAACCCGGCTTGGGGCAATTTGGCGAACACCTGCTGCTGGGCATCGGCAGGCAACGCCTCCCCACTGCAAACGATGCGTTGCAGGCTCTGGCATGAAGTAACCGCCGCGTCTTGCAAGAACGCTTGCAACATGGAAGGCACGAAATGCAACGTGGTGACCTGTTGCTCGTTGATCAGCCGTACCAGCCTGGCTGGATCACGATGATCGCCCGGTGCAGCCACTACCAGACGCGCGCCGGTCATCAGCGGCCAGAAAAACTCCCACACCGACACGTCAAAGCTGAACGGCGTTTTCTGCAACACGCTGTCGTGTGGCTTGAGCCCATATGCCTGTTGCATCCAGCACAGGCGGTTGGTCAGCGCTATATGGCGGTTGCCAGCGCCCTTGGGCTGACCGGTGGAGCCGGAGGTGTAGATCACATAGGCAAGGTTTTCGCCGTGCACTGGGATATTCGGGTTGTGGCTGCTGAAGGTTTCCAGCCAGGTATCGCCATGTTCCAGCACCAGGGTTTGCACACCGGCAGGAACCGGCAGTTGCGCCAGTAGATGAGCCTGGGTCAACAGCAGTTGCACACCACTGTCCTGCAGCATGTAGGCCAGGCGATCACGAGGATACTCGGGGTCCAGCGGCACATAAGCGCCACCGGCTTTGAGCACCGCCAACAGGCCAACCACCATCTCCACCGAGCGCTCTGCCGCCAGCCCCACCAGCACATCCGGGCCAACCCCGGCCGCCATCAAGCGATGTGCCAGGCGATTGGCCCGGGCGTTCAACGCGCTGTAACTCAAGGCTTGCCCCGCGAAAATCAAGGCAAGTGCATCCGGTGTACGCAGCACCTGAGCCTCGATCAGCGTATGGACCGCTTGATCCAGCGGGTAATCCACCGCAGTGGCATTCCAATCATGCAATACCCACTGCCGCTCGGCCTGCGCCACTGAGGGCAACGCGCCAAGGCGTTGACTGCCGTCGCTGGCCAGGGCCAGCAGCAACTGCTGGAAGTGCTCGGCCAAGCGCTGGATATGCGCGCCGCTGAAAGCCTGGCGGGAGTAGTTGAACTCCAAGCCCAGTGTCTGGCCTATAGCCAACAACACGGTCAATGGATAGTGGGTCTGCTCCAGGCTGTGCACTGCGCCAAAACGCAGCCCCGACGGTGCGCCCTGCTCCAGCGCCTCGGACACCGGGTAGTTCTCGAACACCAGGATACTGTCGAACAGCGCTTCTCCACCCAGCCCCGCCCAACGCTGGATCTCAAACAGTGGCGTGTGTTCATGCTCACGCAAGCCAACGTTCTGTTGCTGGAGTTGCTCTAGCCACTGGCTGACCGACATTTGCGCATCCGGCGTCGCCACTACCGGCAGCGTGTTAATGAACAAGCCGACCTGCTGTTCAATCCCACGCAGTTCCGCTGGACGCCCTGCCACCGTGGCGCCGAATGCTACGGTGGCTTGCCCGGTGTGGTGATGCAACAGCAACAACCATGCGCCTTGCACCAGGGTATTGAGGGTCACCTTGTGACGTTGGGCGAAGGCTTTGAGGTGTTCGGTTTGCGCGACATCGAGGCTCAAGTGATGCTCGCCATTAACCGCCAGGGCCGCATCCACCTCGGCGTCTATGGTGCGGGCCAGGCGCGTGGGCTCCTGCAAGTTGACCAGTTGCGCCTTCCAGAACGCTTGGCTGACGGCTTTGTCCTGCGCCTGCAGCCAAGCGATGTAGTCACGATACCGCCCGGTCGGCGCTGGCAGCGGCTCACCCGCATACTGTTGCAATACCTCGCCGAACAGCTGCGAACCACTCCAGCCATCCATCAAAATATGGTGATTGGTGTAGATCAGGTGGTAGCTTGTCGCCCCCGTGCGTACCAGAGTCAAGCTCAACAACGGTGCTTGCTCCAGGACAAAGCCCTGGGCCCGTGCCGACTCGGCCAGTTCATCCAGGGCCTGGTTGCAGTCCTCGCGGGTCTGCCAATCCAACGCCATGAACGGCAGGCGCACCTGCTTGTAGACCACCTGCAAAGGCTGTTCAAGCTCCGCCTGCCAGACAAAACCGCTGCGCAGGATCTCGTGGCGTTGCACCGCCACCTGCCAGGCCTGCTGGAAGCGCGCCACATCCAGGCCCTGCACATCAATGCGCATCTGGTTGATGTAGTCACCCGAACCTTCGCCGTACAGCGATTGGAACAGCATGCCTTGCTGCATGGGTGACAATGGGTACAGGTCTTCGACCTCAGCCACGTTCAGTGCCAAGCCATCCAACTGGTCCTGGGACAACCGCGCCAAGGGGAAGTCCGACGGCGTCACGCCCTGATGCGCCGACTCGCAACAATGATCAATCAGAGCCTTGAGTTCCAAGGCATAGTCGTCGGCCAAGCACTTGACGGTTGCTTCACCGAACATCGCCTGGCTGAAACTCCAGTTCAACTTCAGCTCGCCACCATAGACCTGACCATTGATTTCCAGCCAGTTGCCCAAAGGTGCCTGCGGGCTTTGCTCGGCACCGCTGGCATCAGCGGTCGGCGTGAACAGTCCTGGCTGTTCGCCGCTGTCGAAGCTGGCATCGAACTGCCCCAGATAGTTGAAGGTGATACGTGGCTGCGGCAAGGCAGCCAACGCCTGTTGCGTTGCGGCATTACCCAGGTAACGCAGGGCACCGAACCCCAGGCCCTTGTCGGGCACGGCTCGCAGCTGCTCCTTGATGCGCTTCAGGGAGGCAGCCAGGGAATCGGCCGGGGCCAGTTGCACGGGGTAAAGGCTGGTGAACCAACCGACAGTGCGAGTCAGATCGATGTCATCGAACAGATCTTCGCGGCCATGACCTTCAAGCCGGATCAACATAGAAGCCTCGCCGCTCCAGCGCGTAATAACTCGCGCCAGAGCAGTCAACAGCAGGTCATTGATTTGGGTGCGATAGGCACTCGGCGCATCGTGCAGCAAGCGCCGAGTATAGGTGGCATCCAGGTGTGTGCTCACACTCAGCGCCAGTTGGTTGCTCAGACTCGCCTGTGGATCGGCGCCCGGCAAACCGACCGGGCTGCCCTGCAATTGCGTCTGCCACCAAACCAGTTCCTGTTGCAACGCCGGGCTGTGGGCGTAAGTCTGCAGGCGAGCAGCCCAGGCGCGGATGGCGCTGGTCTTGGCTGGCAGTGTCACAGGTGCGCCTTGGGCCAGTTGCTGATACGTGCTTTGCAAGTCTTCAAGCAGAATGCGCCACGACACACCGTCCACCACCAAGTGATGGATCACCAGCAACAAGCGCTGTGAACCGTCGGCCAACTGCGCCAACACCGCACGCAATAACGGGCCTGCGCCCAGATCGAGACTGCGCTGGGCCTCTTCGCCCAAGGCCTCAAGTTCTTCGACGCTGTTCAATGTGTTTTGCCATAGCACCTGTTCAGCCTGGTGCTGATCCGGCCCACGGTAGGCCGCGCTCCAGCCCTGTGCGCCCTCGATAAAGGTGCTGCGCAAGGCATCATGATGCACGATCAATGCCTGCAGTGCGGCCAACAAAAGCGGTACCTGCAACGGCTGGTGCGGTTGCAGCACCGCAGATTGGTTCCAGTGATGACGCTGGGGAATGTCATCGGCAAAAAAACTGTGTTGCACCGGCAACAACAGCAAATCGCCAGTCAGCGGCGACTGGTCCATCTGCACCACACCGTCGCCTTCCCTCGCGACCGTCGCCAGGCTCTGCACGGTCTGATGCTGGAACAACTCTTTGGGCGTGAAACGCACACCGGCCTGGCGGGCGCGGCTGACCAGCTGAATCGAAATGATCGAATCGCCGCCCAGTTCGAAGAAATTATCATGCAAGCCCACCTGCGGCAGGCGTAGCACATCGGACCAGATCGCGGCGATCTTCTGCTCCAACTCGCTCTGAGGTGCCACATAAGCCTGCTGCATCTGACTTACATCCGGCAGCGGCAAGCCCTTGCGGTCGAGCTTGCCGTTAGGGGTCAGTGGCATACGCTCAAGGAACATCAAGTGCGTCGGCACCATGTAGTCCGGCAAGCGGGTTTTCAAGGCACGGCGCAAGGTTTCGCGACCGGTGGATTGAGCGACAACATCATCCAGGAGCGTCGGGTCCAGTGGTACGACATAGGCCACCAGTTGTTTGCCTGTCGGCCCCTCCTGGGCGACCACCACGGTTTCACCGACACTGGCTTGCTCACGCAGACGCGCTTCGATTTCCCCCAGTTCGATACGGAAGCCGCGGATCTTCACTTGATGGTCGACACGCCCCAGGTAATCCACTACGCCATCCGGACGCCCGCGGGTCAGGTCGCCGCTTCGGTACACGCGACTGCCGGGCTTGCCGAACGGGTCCGGCACGAAGCGTTCTGCGGTTAACGCCGGACGCTCCAGATAACCGCGGGCCACGCCCTCGCCGCCCAGGTACAACTCGCCGGCTACGCCGATGGGTTGCAGGTTCAGTTGCGCATCCAACACGTAGCCACTGCGGTTACCCAACAAAGTGCCGATGGGCGCGTAGACGGCACCGCAGGGATCGCCTTTACGAGCCTTCCACAACAACGGAGTGACCACGGTTTCCGTCGGGCCATAGCCGTTGAACAGGTACTTGGGTTTCAGCGCGCGCCAGGCCAGGTCATAGCTGGCTTGCGCAACGGCATCACCGCCAAAGCAGTACACCCGCACCGCCGGTGGGTTGCCGTCGCGCTCGGCATGTTCAGCCAACTGCTGCAGGTACACCGGTGGGAACACCGCCATGGTCACGTTGTGGCGGTGCATCTGCTCGTAGGTGTATTCCGGCAGCCACAGGCTGTCGTCACGGATCAACACGCTGGCGCCGTTGATCAGCGGGTGCATCCAGCCTTCGTGGGAGCCGTCGAAAGCAAACGACATGAAGTGCAGTTCGCAATCGGCCGGGGAGGTTTCATAGCGCTCGCCAGTGGCGATGATATGCGCCACCAGCGGGCCGTGGGACACCGCCACGCCTTTGGGCAAGCCGGTGGAACCGGAGGTGTAGATCACGTAGGCGAGGTTGTCGCCGTCCAACGCCACATCCGGTGCCGTATCGCTGTAACCGGCCCACTCTTCGGTGCGATCAATCGCCAGGGTCTCCAGGCCCTCGGGGACTGGCAGTTGCTGCAGCGCCCGGCTGTGAGTCAGCAGCAGTTGCGCACGGCTGTCTTGCATCATGTACAGCAGGCGATCACGTGGGTATTCGATATCCAGCGGCACATACACACCGCCGGCTTTCATCACCGCCAGGAACGCCACCATGCTCTCGGCACTGCGCGGCATGGCGATGGCCACCCGCACTTCCGGGCCGACGCCACGGGCGATCAGGGCACGGGCCAGTCGGTTGGCCTGGCGATCCAGTTCACCGTAAGTCAGGGTTTGCGCGTCGAATTTAACCGCCACTGCGTCCGGGGTTTGCCGGGCGCGATCGCCGACCAATTCATGCACCAGGCGCTCGGCTGAAAAACCGGCGTCGGTCTGGTTCCACAGCTCAAGAATCTGCTGTTGCTCATCCTCGCCCAGCAGGCTCAATTGGCTAATGGGCTGCTGTGGGTCGACCACCATTGCCCGCAACAGGTTCTGCCAATGCCCGGCCATGCGCTCGATGGT
>NZ_WKCD01000138.1:0-13597 GCF_021606625.1 Pseudomonas sp. PA-4-8C | reverse complement strand
CCCAACTGGAACTGGAAATCACCGAAAGCGTGCTGATGCAGAACGTCGATGAAACCGTGGAGACCCTGCAAAAGATCAAGGCCATGGGCATCCGCCTGGCCCTGGACGATTTCGGCACCGGCTACTCCAGCCTCAGCTACCTGCGGCGCTTTCCCATCGATGTGCTGAAGATCGACCAATCCTTTGTGCGCGGCCTGCGCATCAATAGCCAGGACGAACAGCTGATCAGCGCTATCATCGGCATGGGCAAGAGCCTGGAGCTGAACATCATTGCCGAAGGCGTGGAAACCATCGACCAACTGAATTTCCTCAAAGCCCAGCAGTGTGAAGAGGGCCAGGGCTTTCTATTCAGCAAGGCGCTGCCTTCGAAAGATTTTGTGCAGTTGCTGCAAACGAATAGCGCGACACTGATGCCCGATCAATAAAATAAATAGCCCTAGGCCTGCAAGGAGTGCTCGCTTGAGCAACGTCGTAAACCACCGTTCTGGCCTGATGTTCGCGTTATGCCTGGGCACTACATCGCTCGCAGCCGCGCCACTGAACGAAGCGCTCAAGCCCTTGCCGGCGGTTCCCGTACTGGACCCGGCCAAGGTTGAGCTGGGTCGCCAGCTGTTCAATGAGCCGCGCTTGTCGGTCAACAACACCTTGTCCTGCGCCAGCTGTCACCCACTGACCAGCGGCGGCGCCGACAACAAGCCGTTCTCCATTGGCTTTGACGGCAAGCCGGTGCAGATCAATACCCCTTCCGTGTTCAACGCCAGCCTGAACTTCAAACAGTTCTGGAACGGTCGGGTGGACACGCTGGAGGCCCAGGTCGAACAGGTGGTGATCAGCCCGGTGGAAATGGGCAGCGACTGGAATACCGTGGTGCACAACCTGTCCGCCCTGCCCGCTTACCAGAACGCGTTCAAACAGGCCTACCCCGATGGCGTCACCGCCTCCAATGTGCAAAACGCCCTGGCCACCTACGAGCGCACGCTGCTGACACCCAACTCGCGGTTTGACCAATACTTGCTGGGCGACACCGATATCCTGACCACCCAGGAAAAGTACGGTTATCAACGTTTCAAGGACTACGGCTGCATCGCCTGCCACCAGGGGGTGAACATTGGCGGCAATATGTTCCAGAAGTTCGGCGTGATGGGCGACTACTTCAAGGCCCGCGGCAACCCGCTGGAATCGGACCGGGGGCGCTACCTGCAGACCCAGGATGAAGAGGACCGCCATGTGTTCAAGGTGCCCAGCCTGCGCAATGTGGCCGTCACTGCGCCGTACTTTCACGACGCCTCGGCCAAGACACTTGAAGAGGCGGTTGACGTGATGTTCAAGTACCAGTTGGGGCGCAACCCGTCTCAGGAAGACAAGGACCTGATTATCCAGTTTCTCAAGACCCTGACTGGCGAATGGGCGGGCAAGCCACTATGAGACCCTTTTCACGCCGACACACCAGCCAAATCCTGCTAGGCCTTATCACCCTGTTTCTGGCCTCCACCCTGGTGTTTTTGTACCTCAAGTCCTCGCGCGACCAGACGGCTACTTATACCCAGTCGCGCGACTTGATCCGCCAACTCCAGCAGCTCAATGCCCAGTGGGACAGCGAAGTGCTCAAGGCCCGCATCGCGATTACCCACAATTACGACCCACTGGTCACACCGCTGACCGAAATGACCCGCATCGGGGCTGAACTGCAGAGCCGCAACACCTACCACAGCGCTGCCGACCTGCCCGGTTGGCAAGCCAGCCATGCGGCGTATCTAAAGGCCATCGAGGAAAAAGCCCGGCTGGTCGACCAGTTCAAATCCCACAACGCAGTACTGCGTAACTCATTGGCTTTTTTGCCGACGGCCGAAGACGACATCCAGGCCCAATTCAACAGCATGACCGATGAAAGCCGGCTGCAACTGCAAAGCGTGGCCACCGACACTTACGACCTGCTGCTCAGCAGCCTGGAGTTCGCCCAGGTCACCAGCGACGAACGTGCCGCCGATATCCTGGTGGGCCTGGGCAAACTGGCCATCAACCAACAGAGCCTGCCCAGTGAGTTCCAGGCACCGGTAGAGATTCTCAGCAATCATATTTCGCTGATCCTGCGTGAACAGCCACTGGTCAACAGCCTGCTTGAGCGAATTGCCGCCGTGCCGGTGGCCGAACACCTTGATGACCTGACCACCCACCTCAATCAGGACCAGCAAACCGCTGACCTCATCGACCACCAATACCATCGCTACCTGCTGATCTTCTCGACCTTGCTGGTGGTGTTACTGCTTTACCTGGCGGTGCGCCTGTTGCGCAGTTTTGCCGAGATCAACCGCGTCAACCGCGCGTTGCAGGCCGCCAACGAAACCCTGGAGCAACGGGTGGAGCGGCGCACGCAACAGCTCAAGGATGCCCAGAGCGAGCTGATGGACAGCGCCCGCCAGGCCGGCATGGCAGAGATCGCCACCAACGTGTTGCACAACGTCGGTAACGTGCTCAACAGCGTGAACATCTCCGCCGACCTGGTCAGCCGCAAGTTGCGCGCCAGCAAGGCGCTCGGCCTCGGCAAGGCCATGCAGTTGATCAACGCCCACCCGGGCGACCTGGGCACCTTCCTCACCGAGGATGAAAAGGGCAAATTGCTGCCGGGCTATCTCAACCAGTTGGTCGAAGCGATTGCCGTCGAACAGCAAGGCATGAGCGATGAGCTGGCGCAGTTGAGCAAAAGCGTGGACCACATCAAGGACATCGTCTCCACCCAGCAATCCTATGCGGGTGCATCTACGTTGCTGGAGCCGGTCAATATCAGCGCCTTGATGGACGACGCCCTGCGCATGAATGCCGGCGCGCTGAGTCGTCACCATGTCACGGTGGTCAAGGCGTACGCCCCGGTGCCAGAAATACTCGGAGACAAGCACCGGTTGCTGCTGATCATGGTCAACCTGATCAGCAACGCCAAATACGCCATGGACAAACTGTCTGAACGGCCACGGCAAATCACCCTGGCGGTGGAATCGGTCGGCGACGAGACCCTGAAGATCAGTGTGAAGGACGATGGCGAAGGCATACCGCCTGAGAACATGGCACGCATCTTCACCCACGGTTTTACCACCCGCAAGGAAGGCCACGGCTTCGGCCTGCACAGCTGCGCGCTGGCCGCCGTGGAAATGAACGGCCAACTCAGCGCCCATAGCGACGGGCCGGGCCTCGGCGCGGTGTTCACCTTGACCATCCCCCTGACACTTGCCGGAAGCAGCTCATGAACCAACCTCCCAACCGGCGCATCCTGCTGATCGATGACACACCGTCCATTCATGAGGATTTTCGCAAGATCCTGATGCCCGACGAAGCCTCAACCGAAGCGCTGGATGAGATGGAGTCGGCACTGTTTGGCGACGCCGCCAAACCTCAAGCCCAGGCATTCGAGCTGCACTGCGCGTATGGCGGCGAGGAAGGCCTGGGCTTGCTGACCAGCGCCATGGCGCAACAGCGCCCCTACGCCTTGGCCTTCGTTGACATGCGTATGCCCCAGGGTTGGGACGGCGCCAAGACCATCGAAGAACTGTGGAAAGTCGCCCCCGACCTGCAAGTGGTGGTGTGTACCGCCTACTCGGACTATTCCTGGGATGACCTGTTGTTTCGCCTGCACGCCCACGACCGCCTGCTGATCCTGAAAAAACCCTTCGACAACATCGAAGTCCAGCAAATGGCCAACACCCTGGCCAACAAATGGGACATGGCCCGCCGCGCTTCCCTGCAAACCTCGCAGCTGGAGCGGTTGGTGGAAGAACGCACCCAAGCGCTGCAACTGGAAATTGAAGAGCGCAAGCACCTGGAAAGCCAACTGGTGCAGTCGGAAAAACTCGCCTCACTGGGGCAACTCGCGGCCGGTGTCGCCCATGAGATCAACAACCCCGTGGGCTTTATTTCCTCCAACCTCAGCACCCTCGACGGCTACTTCAAACAGCTGCAACAGATGCTCGATGCTTACCAGCGCAGCGAAGCGCATATTGCTGAGCCAGAACATCGCGACCCACTCACGGCATTGCGCAACGAGCTGGACCTGGATTTTCTCAAGGAGGACATTCCGATCCTGATCCGCGAGTCCAAGGATGGCATCGGCCGTGTGGTGCAGATCGTCAAAGACCTGAAGAACTTCTCACGGGTGGATAACGACCAGACCTGGCAATTTGCCAACCTGCAGCAAGGCATCGACTCGACACTGAACATTGTCGCCAGCGAACTCAAGTACAAGGCCGATGTGATTAAGCACTACGCGCCGCTGCCGGAAATCGAATGCCTGGCCTCGCAACTCAATCAGGTGGTGATGAACTTGGTGATCAACGCCGCACAAGCCATGGGCCCTGAGCGCGGCACCATTACCATCAGCAATGGGGTGGAAGGCGAACACGTGTGGCTGGAGGTCGCAGACAACGGCTGTGGGATTGCCCCCGACACCGTGCAGAAGATTTTCGACCCGTTCTTCACCACCAAGCCGGTGGGCGAAGGTACGGGGTTGGGCTTGTCGTTGTCCTACGGGATCGTCAAGAAACACCGTGGCGATATCAGCGTCAGCAGTGAGCTGGGCAAGGGTACGAAGTTTCGGGTGGTACTGCCGATTCGGCAGACGGCGGCGTAGGGGTACGCCGCCGAATCATGCTCATTCATCCGCTTTTTTCGGGTTCGACCCAAACGAGGCAAAGCGCTTGTTGAACCCGGCAATCCGGCCTTCGGCCTGGGTCTTGCGCTGCTGGCCGGTGTACACCGGGTGCGAGGCGCTGGAGACGTCCAGCGGGATGTAGGGATAGGTGTTGCCGTCGCTGTGTTTATGGGTGCGATCACTGTCGGCGGTGGAACCGATGAGGAAGAACACGTCGGCGGCAGTGTCGTGGAACAGCACGGTGCGGTAGTCGGGGTGGATACCAGCTTTCATGAGGCCTCCGGGGCGTTTGGGCGCAGTT
Organism: Pseudomonas sp. PA-4-8C; assembly: GCF_021606625.1. Classification (NCBI taxonomy): domain Bacteria; kingdom Pseudomonadati; phylum Pseudomonadota; class Gammaproteobacteria; order Pseudomonadales; family Pseudomonadaceae; genus Pseudomonas; species Pseudomonas sp. PA-4-8C. The sequence continues at coordinate 8,660 of NZ_WKCD01000138.1, read as the reverse complement.
GATTTGTTATACAGTAACACAAAATCAAACAACCAAACGAGAACCTATTGCAATAAGAATAGATTGCGCCGATCTATGCCCCTAGGTATTGCGTCACGCTCCGCGATCAAACTGTGGGAGCGGACTTGCTCGCGAAAGCGGCCGGACAGCCTACCCATGCCTACCTGACGGGCCGCGATCATCTATAGATATTTATGGCCTTATGGGGCTTGCTGGAAATCCCTTTCCAAGAACCAAACCTGTCTCCCCTCCGATCTTATCTGGCCGCCTTATTCAACACTGACTTGACCAGCTCAGGCGTAGCCTCATTTTTGCTCACAGCACTGGCATACCCTTTTAAGACGCCCCAGATATTCCCCTTCGCAGCACTGTCGAGCGCCTGATCAAAACCATCGGCCCGGGTTTTGTCAAAACCATCCTTGGCCCCCTTGAGGGCCCCGACCAACCCCTGGTCTGCATCGCCGATGCCCAGAAGAATATTGCTGAGCCCAGGAATAAACCAGGTTCTCTTTCCAGCCTCGCCGGCAGCCCACTGCAGGTTGTCTTTGTTGGTGCCGTCGGCCTTCACATGGGTATCGCTGGTACTATCCAGGCGGTGATGTTCGCGCAAGGCGGAATAACCCTGCTCCGTAAAATCTTTCCACATGCCTGCCGGCGTACCGTGCCGGGCATCGCCGCTACGGGTAATGCCTTCAAGGTCGCCATTGCCATGGGCCTTGCCTCGATGTTCGCCGTCAGCCGATAAGGACGTATCGATATAGTTAAGTACCCGCGCAGCGTTGAAGGCTGCATCAGCCCGTGCCTCCGGGTCTTTGTTGTTGCTCGTCCAATCCCCCAGAAGTTTGTAAGCCAATGAACGATTGATATCTTTCTGATGGCCGAGGTTTTTGAGGATCGGATTATCGTTGATGATTTGTTCTGCGGTGCGGTTATCACCCGGTGGACGGCCCGTGGCAAACTCCGGCTTTCGGCTCACATCCTGCTCAGGCTTTTCGATGCCTTCCATGCGTTTATGTTCTTGGGCGATTTGCTCCCGTTGCGAGCCCGTTAACTGGCTTTTATTCCAGTGGACGGTAGAAGGCATAGTAATCGAAGCATTGTAACCGTTACTCGACGCCGATTTGGTTATAGTCATATGGAAGTTTCTCACTCTTGTCGTTATAAACTCCATGTCGTTAAAAAGTGTCCTTACCTTCACAGTTATCCGGCAAATAACCGGATACCTGATGAATGGTGACGACGCAGCAATACGTTCCTCTATCAAGCTGATAGATATTTTTGTCTATACAAATACGCAGAGGCCAAAATACCTGACTGGACGATCAATCCTTGTCCGTGCTTTGTCGACAGGTGCAGAATGGTTAATCGACCTGAAGAGTCCGAACCCAAGGAAACCGTATGAGCCTGTCCTTGTTAAGCCGCTACGCCTTCTTCGCTGTGTGTGTCATTTTCACCCTCGCCAGCCTCCCCTTTATCGAACACGAATGGCTGTGGCCTATCACGCTAGTCACCGGTGTACTCAGCCTGATCGGCATTGTCGACCTGCTGCAAACTCCCCACGCGGTGCGCCGCAACTACCCGATCCTGGGCAATATCCGCTACCTGGTGGAAACCATCCGCCCGGAAATCCGCCAGTACCTGCTGGAGTCCGACAGCGACGCCCTGCCCTTCTCCCGCGCCCAGCGCTCGCTGGTGTATTCGCGGGCTAAAAACGAAACAGCAGACAAACCCTTCGGCACCCTGATTGACGTTTACCAGTCAGGCTTCGAATTTATCGGCCACTCCATGCGCCCTGCGCCACTGAGCGACCCCGGTAGCTTTCGCGTGATGGTCGGCGGCCCACAATGCACGCAGCCCTATTCGGCGTCGGTGTTCAATATCTCAGCGATGAGCTTCGGCTCGTTGAGCGCCAACGCAATCCGCGCCCTCAACCACGGCGCCAAGCTCGGCAACTTTGCCCACGACACCGGCGAAGGCAGCATCAGCCCCTACCATCGCGAAAACGGCGGCGACCTCACCTGGGAACTGGGCAGCGGCTACTTTGGCTGCCGCACCAGCGACGGCCGTTTCGACCCCGAACGCTTCGCCGTGCAGGCCCAGAACCCGCAAGTGCGCATGATCGAAATCAAGATGAGCCAAGGCGCCAAGCCCGGCCATGGCGGAATTCTGCCCAAGCACAAGGTCACCCAGGAAATCGCCGAAACTCGCGGCATCATGATGGGTGAAGACTGCATCTCGCCGTCGCGTCACAGCGCGTTTTCCACGCCGATCGAGCTGATGCAGTTCATCGCTCAGTTGCGCGAACTGTCCGGCGGCAAACCCGTGGGCTTCAAGTTCTGCCTGGGCCATCCGTGGGAATTCATGGGCATTGCCAAGGCCATGCTCGAAACCGGCATCCTCCCGGACTTTATCGTGGTGGACGGCAAGGAAGGCGGCACCGGTGCCGCGCCGGTGGAATTCACCGACCACATCGGCGTACCGCTGCGCGAGGGCCTGCTGTTCGTGCACAACACCCTGGTGGGCCTGAACCTGCGCGACAAGATCAAGCTCGGCGCCAGCGGCAAGATCGTCAGCGCCTTCGACATCGCCAGCGTCCTGGCCATCGGCGCCGACTGGGCCAACTCGGCACGTGGTTTCATGTTCGCCATCGGCTGCATTCAGTCTCAGTCATGCCACACCAACAAATGCCCGACCGGCGTGGCGACTCAAGACCCGCTGCGTCAACGCGCCCTAGTGGTGCCGGACAAGGCCCAGCGCGTATTCAACTTCCACCGCAACACCCTGCACGCCCTGGCAGAAATGCTCGCCGCCGCAGGGCTGGAGCATCCATCGCAATTGTCGGCCAAGCACTTGGTACGGCGCATGTCGGCGACTGAGATCAAGTTGTTTTCACAGCTGCATGTGTTCTTGAAGCCCGGCGAGTTGCTCACTGGGGAAGTGAACGGCGAGTTTTATTCGCGGATGTGGCAGATGGCGCGGGCGGATAGTTTTGAGCCCCATGAAATCGCAGCGGCCTGAAGGACACCTAGCATGTTGAAAGTCATCGCTGAAGATTTTATCAAGCCCGAACATCTGGAAACCGTGCGCCCGTGGTACGCCGAACTGGTGGAAAAAACCCGCCAGGAACCGCTGTGCATCGCCTACGATTTGTTTGTCGATCAAAAAGACCCTGGGCACTTCGTCTTTATCGAACACTGGCCCGATCAGGCAGCGCTGGATGCGCATTGCCAGACCGAGCACTTCACCCGTTTGGTACCGCAGATCAATGCGTATCAGGCCAAACCGTGCAGGGTCTTGCTGATGGAGGCTTTCTGAGAATACCCCGCCTGTCTGAAACGGGCGCGCACTGTCAATTCTGACAGTAGATGATTTTGCTCTGATGCAAAACACTTGAAGGCATCAACCCTACCCATGGACGGGTGAACCATGCCTCTACATTTTGCTTCATTGCTGCTCGCCTGCCTCCCGCTACTGGCGCTAGCCCAGGACGATCCGGTTGAACGCTTGCTGGCGCAAATGACCCTTGAAGAAAAAATTGGTCAGCTCAGCCAACTTGGCATCCAGACTACGCCCACCGGCCCCGTCATTGATCAAGGCACGCAAACACAGATGCCCGTCACCCTGGTGGGGTCGGTACTGGGGGCGAGTACCGCGCAACAGACCCGCCAGTTGCAAGAACAGGTAGTCAACGGCTCTCGCCTGCATATTCCCTTGTTATTCGCCTATGACGTGTTGCATGGTTTTCGGACGGTGTTTCCAGTGCCCTTGGCGCAAGCCTCAGCGTGGGACCCGGACCTGGCACAACGAACCGCACGCGCGGCAGCCGTAGAAGCCACCGCCAGTGGCGTGCATTGGACCTTTGCGCCCATGGTCGACGTTGCCCGTGACCCGCGTTGGGGACGCGTGGTGGAAGGCGCAGGTGAAGATCCGTTTCTGGGTTCTGCACTGGCTGCAGCCCTCGTGCATGGCTTTCAGGGCGCAGGTGCCCCTGACGTTTCGTCGATGCTCGCGACGGCAAAACATTTCGTGGCCTACGGCGCTGCCGAAGGCGGTCGAGACTATAACGTTGCCGACCTGTCGGAACGTACCTTGAGAGAAGTGTACTTACCTCCCTTCCAGGCCGCCGTCGCGGCAGGCGTCGATGCAATCATGCCGTCCTTCAACGAGGTGGCCGGCATTCCCATGCACCGCCATACCGCTCTGCTGACCGGTCTGTTGCGCAAACAATGGGGGTTTACCGGCTTGCTGGTCAGTGATTTCAATGCTGTCTGGGAACTGGGCCCACAAGGCATTGCCGCCACGGCGGCCGACACCGCACGGCTGGCGTTCACTGCCGGGGTGGATATCGAGATGGCCAGTCAATCCTATCGCCAACACCTGCCGACGCTGGTGCGCAACGGTCAGGTGTCGCGCAAAAGTGTGGACGACGCCGTGCGTCGCGTACTCACGGCTAAGCAACGCCTGGGGCTGTTCGATGACCCCTATCGGTACAGCGACGAAGCCCGCGAGCGGGCCAGCCAGCTCACGCCCCAACACCGCGCCCTGGCTCGAGAAGCGGCGCAGAAATCCATCGTCTTACTGAAAAACAGCGGCACATTGCTGCCGCTTTCCAAACAGCCGGGCAAGGTCTTGGTTGTCGGCAGCCTCGCCTCGGACGCCAGCGCCACGATCGGCCCATGGGCCGGGGCCGGACGCGCCGAAGAGTCCGTCACTGTGCTGCAAGGTCTGCGCAATGCAGTCGCACCTGGCACCGAGATTGTTTACCTGCCCGGCGCCTCGCCCAGCAGCCCGCATATCCAAGATATCAAGCAGGTCGAACGTACTGCGCGTGAAAGCGACCTGCTCATCGCCGTGCTCGGAGAAACCGCAGAACAGAGCGGCGAAGCCCATAGTCGCGCCGAACTTGGCCTGCCGGGTGGGCAGAATGCGCTGCTAAGCACACTACTGAACACAGGAAAGCCGCTGGTCATCGTCCTGATGAACGGCCGCCCGCTGGTGCTCGATGAGTCAGTCCAACAAGCGCCCGCCTTACTCGAAACCTGGTTCCTGGGCAGCGAGACCGGGAATGCCGTGGCCGATGTGCTCTTTGGTGACGTAAACCCCAGCGGCAAGCTGCCAATGACGTTCCCACGTCATGTGGGCCAGATACCGATTTACTACGCGCATAAAAATACCGGCCGCCCACCCAGCGGTGATGGCAGTTACGCATCCGCCTACATTGATGTGCCCTGGCCCCCCCTGTATCCATTTGGCTTCGGCCTGAGCTACACCTCGTTCGTCTACTCCTCTCCTCGCCTGAGTAGCCCTCGACTGACCTCCACCCAGACGCTGGGGGTTGAAGTCACCGTCACCAATACGGGCAAACGCGCCGGTGATGAAATCGTCCAGTTGTACCTGCGCGATGATGTTGCCAGCGTCACTCGACCAGTGCGCCGATTACGGGGTTTTCGCAGAATTCATTTAGCACCGGGCGAAAGCCGCAGCGTGAGCTTTTCCCTGGGCCAACAGGACTTTGCCTTACTCGACGAGCATTTCTCGCCGAAGGTCGAGGCCGGCGGTTTTACCGTCTTCGTGGGGCCGGATTCGACGACTACCAACCAGGCGCATTTCGAGGTGAGCGATACGCGCCGGTTGCCTATTGCGGGGCAGTCTGTCCCACCGGCGTTGCCCAACTGGGCTGCCGAGCGGTTGTCGATTATTTGTTTACAGGCGAGAAATAGCGAAGCGACTTGAAGACTACCGCCTCAAAACATATGAGCCTGGCCAGTCAGCGGCGAGTTTATGCGGGCGTGGCCCATTGCGTGCGCAGTAAAACGCGCACCGTTTGTTCCTCGTTGAACAGTGGCACCACCAGCGAGATTTTCATTGTCCACGCTCGCGAAACACCACACAGTGCGACAGCAAAAAACCGCACACCAGGCTGACCAGCGAAAACACCAGCACGGTGACAATCCCTGGCATACGCAGATGGTCGCCCAACCATCCCACAGCCAGGCTCAAGCCGCCCATGCAGGTCATGAACAGCAAGTAGCGGCCCAAGGAAACGGGGCTATCAAACGTAAAGAGGGCATTGATGTAAAACGAGAACGACGCTGCCACACAGAACGCCAGCAAATTACTCAGCGCCTGATTCAACTCAAACCCTGTCCGGAACATGAAAAACAGCTGCCAATGGATCACCGTATTGGCGATACCAATCAGCGTGTAGCTGGAGAATCCTTTCCAGAGTCGAGTCATGCTTCAGTCCTGTGCGGCTACGCCAAGCAAGCCACGGCTGCCAAACGCCGTCTACTGTCAACCTTGACAGGTACCCCAAGCCCAATTGAGACATTCAGCAATACCCAGCCTTTGCAATTGCTTACAAATACCGCCAACCTGCGCCCGCCCGACGTGCGGCGACGCCCGCGCGCACCTATCGTCATTCAACTACTTGTTCAAGAGCCCGCTGCCATGCTGAACGGACGCGACCCGCGCATCGATTTTTTTCGGGGCCTGGCGTTGATCTTCATTTTCTGGGATCACGTGCCCCACAACCCCTTGGCCAATGTCACCGTGCAGAACTTCGGGTTCAGTGACGCCGCAGAAATCTTCGTGTTTCTGGCCGGCTACGCAGCCGTGCTGGCTTACGGCAAGATTCTGCAGCGCGATGGCTATCTCTTCGCCTGCCTGAAAATCCTGCGTCGGGTGTGGACGCTCTACGTGGCGCATATTTTCCTGTTGGCGCTGTTGATGGGCATCGTGATTTTCGCCAACAGCCATATCGAGACCCGCGACCTGGTGCAGGAGATGGGCCTGGAATATTTCCTCACCAATACCCAGCAGGCCTTGCAGGATGAACTGCTGCTGCGCTTCAAGCCCAACCTCACCGACCCGTTGCCCTTGTACATCGTGCTGATTCTGAGCCTGCCGCTCACCCTGCCGCTGCTGGTGTATGTGCCCAACGTGATGGTGGCGATCTCGGTGGCGGTGTACCTGCTGGCGCCCTGGCAGGGCTGGAATTTGCCCGCGAGCAACGGCGGGGTGTGGTACTTCAACCCCATCACCTGGCAATGCTTGTTCATCCTCGGCGGCGCAGCCGCGTTGCGCTCACCCAGCCCGGCCGAAGCGCGGCCGTTGCTGCGCCAACCCTTGTTTGTGGCCGCTGCGCTCTACGTGTTGGTGACCTGTGTGATCACCCTGTCGTGGCGCTGGCCCGAGGTGCATGACGCCTGGATGCCACGCGTCATTGGCGGATGGCTGTACCCCATCAGTAAAACCGACCTGTCGCCGGTGCGCCTGCTGCACTTCCTGGCCCTGGCCTACGTGACCGCCAAATTGCTCCCCGACGTCGGCTGGACAAAGCAGTGGCTGGCCCTGCAACTGGCGCGGATGGGGCGTTACTCCCTGGAAGTGTTTTGCCTGGGCGTGGTGCTGGCGCCACTGGCCGACATGCTCAATGCCATGGGGGGCGACAGCGTGGCGATCAAGTTATCCACCGCCTTGGCCGGTGCTGTGTTGATGGGCGTATTGGCCGCCTGGCTGGACATGAACAAGCGCCTGGACCAACGCTACGCCAACCGCGCCGTCGTCGCGACTACATAGTTAGCGACGCCGCCGGACACCGGGATGGTTCCATTTGCCTTTGCACCCTACAGTCAAAGGAAATGGCGCCATGCCCACTCAGTTACGCCTCAACGGCTTATCCGGCAACCTGCAAGACAGCGAGTCCTGGAACCGGCAACAAGCCCTGGAGATGATCCGCCAGACCGTCACTCAAAGCCTGGCCAGCCTCACCCCGGAACAACAACGAACGTACCTAAGGCTGCAACGCGAGGCGCACGCCGCATTGACGGCGGTTGACAACGCAAACACCGCGTTGATCAATACCTTCAAGACTCAGGGCCTGGCACGCCTGCGCGAAAAGCTCGGCGGCCAGGACCCGGAAAAGGTCTTGCTGCACACTCGCTACTTGGAGCCGGTCACCCCGCCCCTGCCGTGGGAACCACGCAGCAGTAACGTCAACGATCAGCGCCAGGGGCGCTTTCGCCGCGCCTATGACGAATGGAAATACCGTCCTCATCTATCGACAATGTCCCTGTGGGAGGCCGCCTGCCTGAACTTCGGCTACGCCACCCAGACGCCTCAGACCTCCGGGCATACCTTCGTCGATGCCACCTACCTTTCCGGCAATGACGACCCAAGCCTGACTGTCGAAACCTTCGTCCAGATCACCCGCGAGCTGGACCTGGGAGGCGAACTGCAAGGCGTGCTCACCGCGCAACTGGGCAGCGGTGGCAGCCTGTACACCTTGCTGCGCACCAGCGCACGCGCCTGCCTGCGTTTCGAGGCTCTTGAGGCGTATCGAAACCGCAGCAGCAGCGGCCTGACCCTGGCCCTTTACCAGACGCTGACCCAGGCCATCGACAGCGACGAGCCCTATCCCTCAATCGAACGAATGGCGATGAGCAAACCCTCAGGCATATTTCCAGAGGTGACCCTTGCACCACCCGCCACCGCTGTGCCGCTGCCGCTGTTGCTGATTCCCGTGGGCAGCCTGGGGGTGGTTTCCTATTTCCCCTTCCGCCCCGAGGGAGCCCTGCGTTATCACCCCGATGCGAGCAGCGCCAATGCGCAGTTTGTGGCGCAACTCAAAGACAGTCATCGCAAGCACGACCTGGGAT
>NZ_WKCD01000137.1:0-13631 GCF_021606625.1 Pseudomonas sp. PA-4-8C | reverse complement strand
GCCTCACTAACACCAATACATTCACCTTTGTTCATAATTCTTCCTTTCCCCACCCTTCGATGAGTTTTTTCAATCGAAGTCGGGTGGCTGTGCCCGCAATTATCAGCTACCATTTTCGCAAATGAACATTCATGTTCGAATTCCAAGACGAAAAGATCGCGAGACCAGCCGATGAACCCTTCCACCTTGCCTGCTCCACCGCTTGCCGAAGTCTATGACGTTGCCGTAATTGGTGGCGGGATCAATGGCGTCGGGATTGCAGCAGACGCAGCCGGTCGCGGTTTGTCGGTATTCCTTTGCGAAAAGGATGACTTGGCCAGCCACACCTCTTCGGCTAGCAGCAAGCTGATCCATGGTGGCCTGCGTTACCTGGAACACTACGAATTCCGCCTGGTGCGTGAAGCCCTGGCAGAACGGGAAGTGCTGCTGGGCAAAGCGCCGCACATCGTCAAGCAAATGCGCTTCGTACTGCCGCATCGCCCGCACCTGCGCCCGGCGTGGATGATTCGCGCCGGCTTGTTCCTGTATGACCACTTGGGCAAGCGCGAGAAACTGGCAGGCTCCAAAAGCCTCAAGTTCGGTGCTGACAGCCCGTTGAAAAGCGAAATCACCCAAGGTTTCGAATACTCCGACTGCTGGGTCGATGATGCTCGCCTGGTCGTGCTCAACGCCATGGCGGCCCGCGAGAAAGGTGCGCACATCCACACGCAGACCCGTTGCGTCAGCGCCCATCGCAGTAACGGCCTGTGGGAAATGAACATGGAGCGTGCCGACGGCAGCCTGTTCTCGATCCGCGCCCGCGCGCTGGTGAATGCTGCCGGCCCTTGGGTGGCCAAATTCATCAAGGACGACCTGAAGCTGGATTCGCCCTACGGCATCCGTCTGATTCAGGGCAGCCATCTGATCGTGCCGCGCCTGTACGAAGGCGCCCACGCGCATATCCTGCAGAACGAAGACCAGCGCATCGTCTTCACCATTCCGTATCTGAACCACTTGACTATCATCGGCACCACCGACCGCGAATACAGCGGCGACCCGGCTGCAGTGGCGATCACCGAAGGTGAAACCGACTACATGCTCAAGGTGGTCAACGCGCACTTCAAGAAACAACTGAGCCGTGACGATATTGTTCACACCTACTCCGGCGTGCGCCCGCTGTGCAACGACGAGTCGGACAACCCATCGGCCATCACGCGCGATTACACCCTGGCCTTGTCCGGCGGCACCGGCGAAGCGCCGATCCTGTCGGTGTTCGGTGGCAAGCTGACCACCTATCGCAAACTGGCTGAGTCGGCCATGGCCCAACTGGCGCCGTACTTCACCCAGATGCGCCCAAGTTGGACTGCCACGGCGAGCCTGCCCGGCGGCGAAAATATGAGCACCCCTGAAGCCCTGGCCGACGCCATCCGCGCCAAGTTCGACTGGGTACCGAGCGAGATCGCCCGCCGCTGGTCCACCACTTACGGCAGCCGCACCTGGCGCCTGCTGGAGGGCGTGCAATCGCTCGCCGACCTGGGTGATCACCTGGGTGGCGGCCTGTATACCCGCGAAGTCGATTACCTGTGCGCCGAAGAGTGGGTGACACAACCGCAGGACGTGCTGTGGCGCCGCACCAAGCTTGGCCTGTTCACCACCGAGCAGGAGCAGGAAAACCTGCAACGCTACCTGTCCAAGGTCGAGCAGAGCCGCAGCAAGATCGAAGCCGCCTGACCGCCCTACCGTGTAGGAGCGAGCTTGCTCGCGAAAAACCTGAGAACGCCGCGTTTATTCAGCCTAAACGCGGCGTTTTTGCGTTTTTCGCGAGCAAGCTCGCTCCTCCAGGCTATTCGGTTTTCCGAACAAGCTCCTGTGCGCTATTCGGTTTGCCGGACCGGCCACCAAAAATATCGCCGAAACTAAAAGTTAATTTCCATATAAATCATGCAGTTATCCTTTTATTTTCGGTATGGCACGACTCATGCTCTACACTCTTCAACGATTGCCTGAGGCGCCTTAGGAGCCGTCACGGGCAGTCGCTGTACAAGAGAGCCGTTCAGCTGGCTTCATAAAAAAAACAAATGTCGAGGAAGTATTGATGCGCATCGTTCCCCATATCCTGGGCGCAGCTATCGCTGCTGCTCTGATCAGCACTCCAGTTTTTGCCGCCGAACTCACCGGCACACTGAAGAAAATCAACGACTCCGGCACCATCACTCTCGCTCACCGCGACAGCTCCATTCCGTTTTCCTACATCGCGGATGGTTCGGGCAAACCCGTGGGCTACTCCCACGACATCCAGTTGGCCGTCGTCGAGCAGCTGAAAAAAGACCTGAACAAACCCGACCTCAAAGCCAAGTACAACCTGGTGACCTCGCAAACCCGTATCCCGCTGATCCAGAACGGCACCGCGGATCTGGAGTGCGGCTCCACCACCAACAACACCGAACGCGCCCAGCAAGTTGATTTCACCGTCAACATCTTCGAAATCGGCACCCGTTTGCTGGTCAAGAAAGACAAGGAAGGCAAGCCGTCCTACGCTGACTTTGCCGACCTGAAAGGCAAAAACGTGGTGACCACCGCCGGCACCACGTCGGAGCGCATCATCAAGGCGATGAACGCCGACAAGCAGATGGGCATGAACGTCATCTCCGCCAAAGACCACGGCGAATCCTTCCAGATGCTCGAAAGCGGCCGCGCCGTTGCATTCATGATGGACGACGCCCTGCTGGCCGGTGAAGAAGCCAAGGCCAAGAAGCCTGATGACTGGGTCATTACCGGTACTCCACAGTCATTCGAAGCCTACGCTTGCATGGTTCGCAAAGGCGACCCGGACTTCAAGAAAGCCGTGGATGACGCCATTGTCGCCCTGTACAAGTCTGGCGAGATCAACAAGATCTACGCCAAATGGTTCGAAAGCCCGATCCCACCAAAGGGCCTGAACCTGAACTTCCCGATGAGCGACAAGGTCAAGGAGCTGATCGCTAACCCTAGCGACAAACCAGCGCCAGAAGTAAAAATCTGATACCTGACTAAGCTTATGTCCTGAGGGAGCCAACCCTCCCTCAGGCGTCTGTAATTACCTGCTGGTTTTAACTTGGAACACTCGACCTGGCGGTTTTCGAGCCGATCGTGTGTGCCTGGCGTTCAACGTCAGGCGGGAACGGATCTTCCCCAAGCGGGTGCTTGTACATCGATCGATCTCGAGGGGAGACCCTAATGAATTACAACTGGGACTGGGGCGTGTTCTTCAAGTCCACCGGCGTGGGCAGCGAGACTTATCTCGACTGGTACCTCTCCGGGCTGGGCTGGACCATCGCCATCGCTATCGTGGCATGGATTATCGCCTTGCTGCTGGGCTCCATTCTGGGGGTCATGCGCACTGTGCCAAACCGCCTCGTATCGGGCATCGCGACCTGCTACGTGGAACTGTTTCGTAACGTGCCGCTGCTGGTTCAGCTGTTCATCTGGTACTTCCTGGTACCGGACATGCTGCCGCAGAACCTGCAGGACTGGTACAAACAAGACCTGAACCCGACCACCTCGGCCTACCTGAGCGTCGTGGTGTGCCTGGGCCTGTTCACCGCCGCCCGTGTGTGTGAACAAGTGCGTACCGGTATCCAGGCGCTGCCACGCGGTCAGGAATCCGCGGCGCGCGCCATGGGCTTCAAGCTGCCGCAGATCTACTGGAACGTGCTGCTGCCCCAGGCTTACCGCATCATCATTCCGCCGCTTACCTCGGAATTCCTCAACGTGTTCAAGAACTCCTCCGTGGCGTCCTTGATCGGCTTGATGGAACTGCTGGCGCAAACCAAACAGACCGCCGAGTTCTCGGCCAACCTGTTTGAAGCCTTCACCCTGGCCACGCTGATCTACTTTACCCTGAACATGAGCCTGATGCTGCTGATGCGCGTGGTCGAGAAGAAAGTCGCAGTGCCCGGCCTGATCTCCGTGGGGGGCAAATAATGGACTTCGATTTCAGCGGCATCATCCCCGCTATTCCAGGCCTGTGGAACGGCATGGTCATGACCTTGAAGCTGATGGTCATGGGCGTGGTCGGCGGCATCATCATCGGGACTATCCTGGCCCTGATGCGCTTGTCGTCCAACAAACTGCTGTCCCGCGTGGCCGGCGCCTACGTGAACTACTTCCGCTCGATCCCCTTGCTGCTGGTGATCACCTGGTTCTACCTGGCGGTGCCGTTCGTGTTGCGCTGGATCACGGGTGAAGACACCCCGATCGGCGCATTCACCTCCTGCGTCGTGGCGTTCATGATGTTCGAAGCCGCGTACTTCTGCGAAATCGTACGAGCCGGTGTGCAGTCGATTCCCAAGGGCCAGATGGCGGCGGCACAAGCCATGGGCATGACCTACGGCCAGACCATGCGCCTGATCATCCTGCCCCAGGCGTTCCGCAAGATGACACCGTTGCTGCTGCAACAGTCGATCATCCTGTTCCAGGACACTTCCCTGGTCTACACCGTGGGCCTGGTGGACTTCCTCAACTCCGCCCGCTCCAACGGCGACATCATCGGCCGCTCCAACGAGTTCCTGATCTTTGCCGGTGTCGTCTACTTCATCATCAGCTTTTCCGCCTCGCTGCTGGTCAAGCGTCTGCAAAAAAGGTTTGCCGTATGATCTCTATCAAGAACATCAACAAGTGGTATGGCGACTTCCAGGTGCTGACCGATTGCAGCACTGAGGTTAAAAAAGGCGAAGTGATCGTGGTGTGCGGGCCGTCCGGCTCGGGCAAATCCACCCTGATCAAATGCGTGAACGCGCTGGAACCGTTCCAGAAAGGCGACATTGTCGTCGACGGCACCTCCATCGCCGACCCGAAGACCAACCTGCCAAAACTGCGTTCGCGCGTGGGCATGGTGTTTCAGCACTTCGAGCTGTTCCCGCACCTGACCATCACCGAAAACCTGACCATCGCGCAGATCAAGGTATTGGGCCGCAGCAAGGAAGAAGCCACCAAGAAGGGCCTGCAACTGCTCGACCGCGTGGGCTTGTCGGCTCACGCCCACAAGCATCCTGGCCAGCTCTCCGGCGGCCAGCAACAACGTGTGGCGATTGCCCGCGCCCTGGCCATGGACCCGATCGTCATGCTGTTCGACGAACCGACCTCGGCGCTGGACCCGGAAATGGTCAACGAAGTGCTCGACGTGATGGTGCAACTGGCCCACGAAGGCATGACCATGATGTGCGTGACCCACGAGATGGGCTTTGCGCGCAAAGTGGCCGACCGCGTGATCTTCATGGACGCCGGCAAGATCATCGAAGACTGCCCGAAAGAAGAGTTCTTCGGCGACATCAGCGCCCGCTCCGAACGTGCGCAGCACTTCCTTGAGAAAATCCTGCAGCACTAAAAGCAACTCGCTCCTGCCCTGTAGGAGCGAGCTTGCTCGCGAAAGACGAAAACGATAACGCGTGTATCCAGAATTAACGCGCTGCCCTTGAGTTTTTCGCGAGCAAGCTCGCTCCTACAGTTGGCAGGCGAGAAGTAGCTGACCCAAGGCATCTGTGATGAAATGCGACCCCAATCAATATCGCGCCGCGCCGCCATCACTTGCCGTGAAGCCTCGTCTGATACGCCAACTGTTCCTGCCGCCGTTGATCATCGCCCTGATGGTCGGCCTGGGTTATATCGGCTTCTGGGTCAGTGACTACTACGGCATCCGCACCCTCAGCGACAATGGCGAACGCCAGTTGGAGCTGCACGCCCGCACCGTCGAAAGCGAACTGAGCAAGTACACCTACCTGCCCAGCCTGCTGGAACTGGAGTCCAGTGTTTCCCAACTGCTGGCCGACCCGAACCAGGAAACCCGCAAGACGGTCAACGACTACCTCGAAGGTCTGAACCGCCGCAGTCGCAGCCGCGCCATCTATGTGATGGATACCACCGGCCGCGTGCTGGCCACCAGTAACTGGCGCGATGCCGACAGTTACCAAGGTGAGGACCTGTCTTTTCGCGCCTATTTTCAGAACGCCGTACGCGGCCAGCCCGGCCGTTTCTACGGCATCGGCAGCACCAACGGCGAGCCCGGCTATTACCTGGCCCATGGCCTGGAAGAACACGGCAAGATCATCGGCGTCGCCGTGGTCAAGGTGCGCCTCGAAGCCCTTGAAGAACGCTGGCAACGTGCGCGCCTTGAAGCCTTCGTAAGCGACGAGAACGGCATCATTATTCTTTCCAGCGACCCGGCGCGTCGCCTCAAGGCCGTACGCCCGCTGAGCGATGACACCAAGGACCGCCTGGCCCACAGCCTGCAATATTACTGGGCGACGCTCAATGAACTGCAACCCCTGGCCCGTGAGCGCCTGAACGAAGGCACCGAGAAACTGACCTTCCCGGCCAACACCGAAGTGGTCAACGACCAGCACGCCGTCAGCTACCTGGCGCAAACACGCCCGCTCAACGACACGCCGTGGAATTTCACCCTGCTCACCCCACTTAACGACCTGCGCCGCGCCGCGATCAACCAGGGCATCCTGGTGGCCGTCGCCTTTGGCCTGGTCGCCTTCCTGCTGATCGCCTGGAACGAACGGCGCAAGGTCATCGCCACCCGCCTCGCCGCACGGGAAGCGTTGCAGGAAGCCAACAGCCAGCTTGAGCGGCGGATCGCCGAGCGCACCGCCGACTTGCGCGCCAGCAACGAACGGCTCAAGGGCCAGATTCGCGAACGACGCCAGGCCGAAGAAACCCTGCGTCACGCCCAGGACGAGCTGGTGCAAGCCGGCAAACTCGCAGCCATCGGCCAGATGTCCACCAGCATTGCCCACGAACTGAACCAGCCGCTGGCGGCGTTGCGCACGCTGTCGGGCAACACCGTACGCTTCCTTGAGCGCGGCGCCCTGGACACCGCCAGCACCAACCTCAAGACCATTAACGAACTGATCGACCGCATGGGTCGCATCACCGCCAGCCTGCGTTCCTTTGCCCGACGCGGTGACGACCAGGGCGAGGCCAGCTTCGGCAAAGCCGTGGACGCCGCGTTCCAGGTGCTCGGCGCGCGCCTGGACAGCCTGCCGTTGACCGTGCACCGTGATTTTGCCAATGCCCAATTGCAGATCGACCAGACTCGCCTGGAGCAGATCCTGGTCAACCTGATCGGCAACGCCCTCGATGCGATGCAGGCCCAAGCGGCGCCGCAACTGTGGTTGGAAGGCCAGAGCGGCGATGGCAAATACCGCCTGTTGGTGCGTGACAATGGCCACGGCATCGATCCCGAAGCACGCAAGCATTTGTTCGAACCCTTTTTTACCACCAAGCCCGGCGAACAAGGCCTGGGCCTGGGCCTGACCCTTTCCGCGAGCCTCGCGGCCGCCACCGGCGGCAGCCTGGCCGTGGAACATCCGGCCAATGGTGGTACCGCCTTTGTCCTGAACCTGCCATTGGTGGGCGCTCAACGAGTTGAGTCGACATGAATACACAAGCCCAAGACCTCACCGTCCTGATCGTCGAAGACGACCCCCATGTACTGCTCGGTTGCCAGCAAGCACTGGCGCTGGAAGACATTACCAGCGTCGGCGTGGGCAGCGCCGAAGAAGCGCTCAAGCGCATCGGCGAAAACTTTGCCGGCATCGTCATCAGCGACATCCGCTTGCCGGGCATCGACGGCCTGGAACTGCTGACCCGCCTCAAGGCCCTGGATAAAAGCCTGCCGGTGGTGTTGATCACAGGCCATGGCGATATCTCCATGGCGGTGGGCGCCATGCGTAACGGCGCCTACGACTTCATGGAAAAACCCTTCTCGCCCGAACGCCTGGTGGACGTGGCACGCCGCGCCCTGGAACAACGCGGGCTGGCGCGGGAAGTCTGGTCGCTACGTCGGCAACTGGCCGAGCGCGACTCGCTGGAAGGCCGCATCATCGGCCGCTCGCCGGCCATGCAAAACCTGCGCGAACTGATTGCCAATGTCGCCGATACCTCGGCCAACGTGCTGATCGAAGGCGAGACCGGCACCGGCAAAGAACTGGTCGCGCGTTGCCTGCATGATTTCAGCCGGCGCCACACCCACCAGTTCGTTGCCCTCAACTGCGGTGGCCTGCCGGAAAACCTGTTTGAAAGCGAGATTTTTGGCCACGAAGCCAACGCCTTCACCGGCGCAGGCAAACGTCGCATCGGCAAGATCGAGCATGCCCATCAAGGCACGCTGTTCCTCGATGAAGTAGAGAGCATGCCGATCAACCTGCAGATCAAATTGCTGCGAGTGCTGCAAGAACGCACGTTGGAACGCCTGGGTTCGAACCAGAGCGTGGCGGTGGATTGCCGGGTGATCGCCGCTACCAAGTCCGACCTCGACGAGTTGAGCCGCGCCAGCCAGTTCCGCAGCGACCTGTACTATCGCCTCAACGTCGTCACCCTGGAACTGCCGCCCCTGCGCGAGCGGCGTGAAGACATCCTGCAACTGTTCGAGCACTTCCTGCAGCAATCGTCGCTACGCTTCGACCGCGCCGTGCCGGAGCTGGACAACCAGACCCTGTCCAGCCTGATGAGCCACGACTGGCCAGGCAATGTGCGTGAGCTGCGCAACGTCGCCGAACGCTTCGCCCTCGGCCTGCCCGCCTTCAAAAAAAGCGGCGCCGGCAGCGGCAGCCAAGGGGTTGCCTTTACCGAGGCGGTGGAAGCCTTTGAGCGCAACCTGCTCAACGATGCCCTGCAACGCAGCGGCGGCAACCTGACCCAGGCCAGCCAGGAACTGGGGATGGCCAAGACCACCCTGTTCGACAAGGTCAAGAAATACGGGTTGAGTCACTGATGGATCTGTTCTTGAAGGCTGCGCTTGGCGCCGCAGTGGTGCTGATCCTGGCGGCGCTGGCCAAGACCAAAAACTATTACATCGCAGGCTTGGTGCCGCTGTTTCCCACTTTTGCGCTGATCGCCCATTACATCGTCGGCAAAGGCCGTTCGATTGAGGATTTGAAGACCACGATCCTGTTCGGGATGTGGTCAATCATTCCCTACTTTGTGTATTTGGCGACGCTGTATGTGATGGTGGATCGAATGCGGTTGGAGGCATCGCTGGCAGTCGCTGCCGTGGCCTGGTTGATGGCCGCGACGGTGCTGGTCAGCGTGTGGGTACGCCTCCACACCTGACACAACGCGGCAGATCGTTCCCACGCTCCCGCGTGGGAATGCAGCCAACGACGCTCCGCGTCCACGCGCGTGACGCAGAGCGTCACCAGAGGCACTCCCACGCGAAGCGTGGGAGCGATCATCGCAGGCAAGCCAGCTCCCACACTCAGATCAGCGCACGATCTTGTCTACCTGAATACCCAGCTTCTTCAGGCGATACCAAAAGCTGCGCTCGGAAATCCCGATCCGCTGCGCCGCTGCCGCCTGCACCCCATTGCTCTCCTGCAGCGCCGCAAGGATGTAGGCTTTCTCCACTTCGGCCAGCGCCGCATCCAGATCCCGCGGCACCCCCGGCCCGTCGCTGAGGATCGCGGTCACATCGCCTTCGCTCGGTTTGGAAGCAAACAGATACCCCGGCAAATCAATATCCTCGATCACCGATGAAGCCGCCACGATGGTTGCGCGCTCCACGCAGTTTTGCAGCTCGCGGATGTTGCCCGGCCAGTGATACGCCGCCATGGCTTGCAAGGCCTCGGGGCTGAAGCCGGTGATGCGTTTGCCGGTGGTCGCGCTCAGGGTGTGGGCGAAGTGGCGCGCCAGGGGCGCGATGTCTTCCACGCGTTCGCGCAAGGACGGCAACGGAATCGGGAAGACATTGAGGCGGTAATACAGGTCTTCGCGAAACTCCTTGGCCGCCACCGCATCCAGCAGGTTCTTGTTGGTGGCGGCAATCACCCGTACATCTACCTTGCGCTCGCGGGGGTCGCCTACCGGCTCGATAACCCGCTCCTGCAAGGCGCGCAGGATCTTGGCCTGCAACGCCAAGGGCATATCACCCACCTCATCCAGAAACAGCGTGCCCTTGTCGGCCTGCATGAAGCGCCCTACCCGGTCAGCCACGGCGCCGGTGAACGCGCCTTTGCGATGGCCGAACATTTCGCTTTCCAGCAGGCCTTCCGGAATGGCCGCGCAATTGACCGCCACGAAGGGTTGGTCGGCACGGCTGCCATGCTTGTGGATGGCACGGGCGACCATTTCCTTGCCAGTGCCGCTTTCGCCGGTCAGCAGGATGGTGGCGTTGCTGTCACGCACCGAATCCACCGCCTGGAGCACCTGGCGAAACGCCGGGCTGTCGCCCACCAGGCTGTCGAACTGCGCATGCTCGTCCAGCTCGGCACGCATGCGCGCGTTGTCGCGCATGATGTCGCGAAATTGCAGGGCCTTGGCCACGGTGATGTCCAGCTCGTCAATGTCGAACGGCTTGGCAATGTAGTCATAGGCGCCGTTACGCATCGACTGCACGGCGTTTTTCACCGTGCTGTAGGCCGTCATCACGATTACCGGCAGGGTCGGATAACGCACCTTGATCTCGGCCAGCAACGCCGGCCCGTCCATGCCCGGCATGCGCCAGTCGCTGATGACCAGGTCGATGTCCTCCTCCCCCAGCACCTTGAGCGCGTGCAGGCCATTGCCCGCGCTGAACACCTGGATGCCGTTCTGGCTCAAGGCCTGGGTCAGCAGATCACAGAGCTTGGGCTCGTCGTCGACCACCAATACGTTATGCGTCATGCCCGTCCTCATCTTCACCGTCGTCTTCACCGTCAGCCGGAATGTACAGGCTGAAGGTCGCGCCGGCATCTTTCTCGCTGGCGCATTCGATGCTGCCGTCGTGACTTTCCATGATCGAATAGACTTTGGCCAGGCCCAGGCCCGTGCCCGAGGCCTTGGTGGTGACAAATGGCGTAAAGATACGCTCCACCATGTCCGCAGGGATGCCCTCGCCGGTATCGGCGATGCTGATCACGGTGTTGTCGCCCACGCTGCGAATGCCCAGGGTCAGGCGCCCGCCGTCGGGCATCGCGTCGATGGCGTTGAGAATCAGGTTGAGACAGGCCTGTTTGAGCTGCTTGGCATCGGCGTAGATCGTCGCGCCAGGCGCCTGGTCGTCGATATGGGCATCAATGCGATGGCTACTCAGCTCCGGGCCGCAGAAACCGAGGATTTCTTCCACCAGGGCGCGTGCCGGTTGCTGCACGCGTATCGGCGGGTTGGGCTTGGCGAAATCGAGGAATTCGGTAATCAGGTCGTTGATGCGGCTGACTTCGCTGATGACATATTCCAGGTGACGCTTGTCGGTTTCCGCCAGGTCAGCGCGCCGATGCAACAGTTGGGTGGCGGTCTTGATGATGCCCAGTGGGTTGCGAATTTCGTGAGCCAGGCCCATGGCGACTTCACCCAGGGCATGCAAGCGGTCACGCCGACGCAGTTGGGCTTCCAGATGGTGCAACTCGCCCAGGCGTTCGGTCATGTGGTTGAAGGTGCTGCTCAATTGCGCCAGTTCGTCACCGCCACTGACCACCACACGGTGCGCATAACTGCCCGAGATCACCGCATCCACGCCCTGGGACAAATCGCGCAGGGGCTTGGTCAGGCGCCGCGACACCAACAACCCGGCCGCCAGTGACAGCGCCGAGCTGACCAGGAAGATCAGCACGAACAGGTTGCTCTGGTTCACCAACCCCACCAGGCTGGTGTGGCGTAGCAGGCCGCTGAAGATCACGCCTTGCAACTCGCCGGCGTCATTGAAAATCGGCCAGTACAAACCGCTGTATTGGTTAGTGAACTGTTCGCTGGGCTGCTTGGTGCTACGTAGGTAGGCCTCGACATTCTTGGGGATGCGCGAGGGGTGATTGGCGAAGCGCTGGGTGGAAAATATTTCGGAAAACCCTGCAGGGTTGGCCAGGTACAAACGCAGGTCGAGGGAATGCACATCGGCCACGCTGGTGAGGAAACTGCTGTCTAGGTAAGTGGCGACCAGCAACAGGTAATCCACGCCGTCACGGCTGGTTTCAAAGGTGGACACCACCAGGCCCGTGCTCACGCCGGCGACCTGCACGGTTTGCAGCACCGCGTTGCTGGTGAGGTTAATCTGCCTGACGATGTCATCGGCGGCCGTGCTGAACATCACTTTGCGGTCGCTGGTGCGAATCAGCGCGACCACGTCGATATCGGTGGCATCGGCAATGTCGGCGGTGAGCCGGTCATGCCGCTCGGCATTTTTGGACGATGGCGGGCTGGTGTAGCGCAGGAACAGCTTGGCCATGCGTGCGTTGTCGTGAAGGATGTCGCCGATTTCGTCCTTGACGATCTTGGTCGACTCTTGCAGCCAGATCCGCACGTTACTGTCGAAAATCTGCGACAGCGTGGTGGCGGCCAGTTCAGCCGCGATCATGGTGGGGATCACGCTGACCAGCCAGAACGCCAGCACCAGCTTGCGCTGGACGCTCCAACGCGAGATGGCAAAGGGGCGGGCTTTCTGGCGGGTCTTGGTAATCATCAGGTTTCGCTTATCGCAGCAGCCATGGCAGGGTCGGAACGATCCGGTCGAATAAACAGTTTTACAAGCTTGAGCAGGCCGTTGACCAGCCGGTTGCGGTGGCGGAAGAACAGGCTGTTGCCCTCGAACTCGCACCCCAGGCGCAGTTTACTGGCATACCCGGCCTGGCCGCACTCGTACACCGGAATACAGTGTTCAATACAGTAGTCGACATTGGTCAACCAGCTACGGAAGTACAGGTTGTACTCGCGGCTGAACTCAAGGTCATGACCAAAGAACTTGTCCACCAGCCGATGCTCATCCAGCAGGATCAGGTTGAACGCCACCAGGCGCTCGTCCACCCAGTACAGAACACAGACCGCCCGCTCGTGCAGGTGTTCGAGTACCCCCGTGAAGTAACCGGCGGGCAGGCGTTCGAACTGCAAGTCTGCGCGCGCAAGCGTGGCTTCATATAGGCGCATGACCTCGGGCAGCACGTCATCGATATTGCGCCGCCACTCGACCCGCGGCCCTGGTGCGCGCAGTTTGCGGCGCAGGTCCTTGCGCGTGGATTTGCCCAGCGACCCCAGGTAGGCATCCACCGAGCCATAAGGCAGCGGCAACACCCCCGTGGGCAAGCTGGGCATGCTTTGAAAACCTGCGGCAATGCAGCTCTGGGCCCAATGCGGGTCATTGGTGGGCGCATCCTTGACCGCCAGCAAGCCGATACCGAGCGCGTCGGCATCGCTGCGCGCAGCCGCCAGTAATTGCTGCAACAGCAACGGGCGCTGGGATTCGGGCACATGGCTGGCGACACCGGCATCACAGCGTTCAGCCACCGGCGAACCGATGGCGTACAACGCCAGTTGCAAAACCCCCGGCCACAGCCGCTCCAGGCGCTCGGTCAAGCGCTTGCCGGCCCCCGACACGGTGGTGTCGAGGCGATAATGGGTGACGAACGCGGCCGCCACGGCCACCAGCGTTTGATCCTCAAAGACCGCCAGGTAACGCCACTGGAAGTCATCGATCGCGGCGTTTTCCACGGCCAGGTAATAGTCCCAATCCTCCAGGGCACCGGGAAAACAATCGTTCCAGGCATCGCGCTGGATAGCCCGGATGGTCGGGTAGGCTTGGGTGGTTATCACAGATTGCCCTTATTTCTCGATCCAATGTGGGAGCTGGCTTGCCTGCGATGCAGGCGCCTGGGTACGTCAGGCAGACCTCAGTGATGCCATCGCAGGCAAGCCAGCTCCCACAGGGG
>NZ_WKCD01000136.1:0-13710 GCF_021606625.1 Pseudomonas sp. PA-4-8C | reverse complement strand
GCGCTTGCCGTTCTCGCGGCTGATCTGGTTGGGGCCCAGCACCAGGTCGAGGCTGGCAACCTGGGACAAGGCGATAAAGCCCAACTGCCCCGAGGTACTACTCGCCAGCGCCGGCACCGGGATCAACAGCCGTGACAAGCCGTCGATATCGGTGCGCAACGTGTCGGACAAGCGCACCACCATGTCAAAACGCCGATCGCCCTCGTACAACGTACCGGCCTGGCGCCCACCGACCGCGACGGCGATGGTGTCCTGCACATCACCCACATTCAGGCCAAAGCGAGCGGCCTTGTCGCGGTCGATATTGATGGTCAGCACCGGCAGGCCGGAGGTCTGTTCCACCTTCACTTCCGAGGCGCCGTTGAGCTTTTGCAAGGTCTCGGCGATTTCCCCGGCAGTCTGGTTGAGCACCGCCATATCGTCGCCAAACACCTTCACCGCCACGTCGCTGCGCACCCCGGAAATCAGCTCGTTGAAGCGCAACTGGATCGGCTGCGACAGCTCATACACGCTGCCCGGCACAATCGCGCTGGCCCGTTGGATATCGGCGATGATTGCCTCGCGGGACTTCTTCGGGTTCGGCCATTGGGCCTTGGGTTTGAGCATCACGTAGCTGTCGGAGATATTCGGCGGCATCGGGTCGGAGGCAATTTCCGCCGTACCGGTGCGCGCAAACACCCGCTCGATTTCCGGCACTTGGGCCAGCAAGGTTTTTTCCAGTTGCTGCTGCATGTGTACCGATTGCGTCAGGCTGGTGCCGGGCACACGCAGCGCCTGTTGGGCAAAGTCGCCTTCGCTAAGGCTGGGGATAAACTCACTGCCCATGCGGCTGGCAACCAGGCCCGAGACGACGATGGTCAAAGCGGCCAAGCCGAACACCAGGGGCCGACGCACCATCACCCAGTTGAGCACCGGGTCATACACCCGGCGCGCACTGCGCATCACAATGTTTTCTTCTTCCTTGACCTTGCCGGTGACGAACAACGCAATCGCCGCCGGTACGAAGGTCACCGACAAAATCATCGCGCCGAGCAAGGCAATCACCACCGTGAAAGCCATGGGGTGGAACATCTTCCCGGCCACGCCCGTGAGAGCGAAGATCGGCAGGTACACCACCATGATGATCAACTGCCCGAAGATCAGCGCGCGTCGCGCCTCCTTGGCCGCGGCGAACACTTCGTGCAGGCGTTCACTGCGGGTCAGCAACCGGCCATGACGGTGTTGCGCGTGGGCCAGACGGCGGATGGCGTTCTCGACGATCACCACCGCGCCATCAACGATGATGCCGAAGTCCAGCGCGCCCAGGCTCATCAGGTTGGCGCTGACTTTGTTGGTGAACATGCCGGTGAAGGTGAACAGCATCGCCAGCGGAATCACCATCGCCGTGATCAGCGCCGCACGGATGTTGCCCAAAAACAGGAACAACACCGCCACCACCAGCAACGCACCTTCGAAGAGGTTTTTCTTCACCGTGGCGATGGCTTTTTCCACCAGGTTGGTGCGGTCGTAGACGGTGACGGCCACCACACCTTCGGGCAGCGAGCGGTTGATCTCCTCAAGCTTTTTCGCCACCGCCTGGGACACACTGCGGCTGTTCTCACCGATCAACATGAACACCGTGCCCAGCACCACTTCACGGCCATTTTCGGTGGCGGCGCCGGTGCGCAGCTCGCGGCCAATGTCGACCTGGGCCACATTGCGCACGCGGATCGGCGTGCCGTCCGAGGTGGTGATGACAATGTTGGCGATGTCGTCGATAGACGCCACCTGGCCCGGCGCGCGGATCAACAACTGTTCGCCGCTGCGCTCGATGTAGCCGGCGCCGACGTTGGCGTTGTTGCGCTCCAGCGCGGTGACCAGATCGTTGAGGGTCAGGTTGTAAGCGGCCAGGCGCTTGGGGTCTGGCGCAATCTGGTATTCCTTGGCGAAGCCGCCGATGGTATTGATCTCGGCCACGCCTGGCACATTGCGCAGTTGTGGCTTGATGATCCAGTCCTGGATCACCCGCAGGTCGGTGGGGGTGTAAGGCGTACCGTCCTCTTTGCGCACACCGTCCTCGGCTTCGACGGTCCACAGGAAAATTTCCCCAAGGCCAGTGGAAATCGGCCCCATCGCGGTTTCGATGCCGTCGGGCAATTGCTCACGGGCCACTTGCAAGCGTTCGTTGACCAGTTGGCGGGCAAAGAACAGGTCGGTGCCGTCCTTGAAAATCACCGTGACCTGGGACAAACCGGAACGCGACAGTGAACGCGTCTGCTGCAGGCCCGGCAGGCCGGCCATGGCCGTCTCGATGGGAAAGGTAATGCGCTGCTCGGTTTCCAGCGGCGAAAAACCGGCCGCCGCCGAGTTGATCTGCACCTGTACGTTGGTGATGTCAGGTACCGCGTCGATGGGCAGTTTCTGATAGCTGGCGATGCCGACACCGGCCATCAACAGCACCGCCAGCAACACGATGATGCGCTGCTCGATGGCGAATTGGATAAGGCGCTCAAACATGGGGAATCACTCGCAGGATCAATGGGCGTGTTCGGCCGAGCCTTTGCCCAGTTCGGACTTGAGGATGAAGCTGCCAGCCGTCGCCACCAGCGCGCCGGCCTCCAGGCCTTTACGCACTTCGACGTAACCGTTTTCACTGACGCCCAGTTCAAGATGGCGGGTGATAAAGCCGTCCGCCGTGCGCACAAACACCGAGGGTTTGTCCTCGACGGTTTGGATAGCGGTTTGCGGCACGGTCACCTTGGCCTGGTAGGTATCGGTGGCCACTTGCACGGCCACGAACAAGCCCGGGCGCCAGGCGTCGTCAGGGTTGGGGACCGTCACCCGCACGGTAGCGGTGCGCGTCTGCTCACCGAGCAAGTTGCCCACATAGGCCACGGTACCCAGCACTTCGGTGCCCATTTCCGTCGAGCTGACTTTCACCGGCTTGCCCACGCGAACTTTGTTCAAGTCCTTGGGAAATACGCCGAAGGTGACCCACACCTGGGACAGATCAGAGAGGGTGAAGGCATTGCTGGTTTCACTGACCACCTCGCCCACCCCCAGGTGTTTTTCCACCACCACACCGGCGAAGGGCGCACGCAGTTCATAACGATTGCCGCCGGCCAATACCGCGCTGCCGCTGAGCGCAGTCATTTTTTGCCGCGCATTGTTCAGGGCGATTTCGGCTTCTTGCAGGGTCTGCCGCGCCAGCAGGTAATCCTGCTCGGCAGAGATTTTGTCCTGCCACAACTGACGCTCGCGCTGGAAGGTGGTGCGCGCCAGTTCGACCCGGCGTTCGCTGGCGGCCAGTTCGCTGCGCTGGTCGGAAATCTGCTGGCTGGCGATCACCGCCAACAGTTCGCCCTTCTTCACCGACTGGCCCAGGTTGACCTTCACCGCCTCTACCACGCCCGCTGCGCGGGGCACAATATGGGAGGTGCGGTCTTCGTCAAAACGCACCTCGCCCGGCAGCGTCAGCACGGTGCTGATAGCGCGCGGTTGCGCCTGGGCCAACTGGATGCCGGCGGCTTGAATCTGCTGCTCGGTGAGTTCGAGCTTGCCTTCTTCTTCCTCGGCGAGGGCGAGGCCCGATAGCATCAGGCCCAGGGCGACGGCGAGCGCCATGCCATGTTTTTTGTTCATCAGGAGACTCCAAGAAAAATCAAAAGCGGGCGAGGTCGCCGTAAATGCGCTCGATGCGTACCCAGGCCTCGGTAGCCTGGGCGGTGGCCGCAAGGTATTGGGTGCGGGCTGCGATCAAGGTGCGCTGGGCGTCGAGCACGTCGAGGAAGTTGAACTTGCCCATCTCGAAGCCACGGGTGGCGCTGTCTACCGCACTTTGTGCGGCGGGCAGGATCTGCTGGTTGAACGCGCGCACTTCGGTGTTCGCGGTTTGCCACAGGTCCAGGGCCTGGCGGGTTTCGGTACGCAGGCGCAACTCGGCGGCGTTGCGCAGGTCGCGGGCCTGGTCGGCGCGTCGAGTGGCCGCCAGGATGTTGCCCTGGTTGCGGTTGAACAGCGGAATGGGCATCGACACGCCCACCAGGTTCACCCGTTCGCGCACACTGGCGTCGTATTGGCTGCCGATGGACACATCCAGGTCCGGAATGCGCTGGGCTTTTTCCAGGCCCACGCTGGCTTCGTTCTGCACAATGTTGAGTTCGGCCAGGCGCAGTTCCGCAGTCTGTTCAAGACGAGCCAGCAATGGCGCGGCGGCGGGTAACGCCGGCACGGAAGTGCTTGGCGTAGCGACGGCCTGGAAGTCGGTGGCGGCGCTGCCGGTGCTGCTGGCGAGGCGACGGTAGGCGTCAGTGAGGCCGATCTGGGCGCGGTTCAACTCCAGGCGAATTTCGGACACTTGCACCTGGGCGCGAGTGGCTTCCACGGGTGACGACTTGCCAGCGGTGACGCGCCCGTTGGCGACCACCAGGCCGCGTTCGGCAAGCGTCATGGAGCGTTGCGCCAGGTCAAGGCGTTCCTGGGCGCGCAAGGCGCCGTAGTAGCTGTCGATGACCTCGGCGCGCAGCTGGTTGCGACGCTGCTCCAGGGTCAGCGCGGCGGCATCCTGGGCACGGCTGGCCACTTCGATACGTGCACCGCGCTTGCCGCCCAGTTCCAGGGTCTGGCTGAGTCTGATGCTGGTGGTGCGGCTGTTGCGGCGGGTGTCTTCGGCGTCCCAGGAGGCCACCGGGTTGGGGATCAGGCCGGCCTGTTGGCGACCGCCCTGGGCGATGTCAATTTCCCATTGTGCGGCCGCCAGGTCCGGGTTGTTGGCGAAGGCGGTTTGCAAGGCTGCATCGAGGGTGAGAGGTTGTGCCTGGGCGGCGTTTGCGGATATCCACAATGCCAATGCCGCCGCCCCCAACAGTGTTCTAACAAAAATTGCCATAACGAGAGTTCCACGCCCATGAAGTCGCTGAGATTTCCCAGCGGGGGCAATGTAGCTTTCGGTACTTATCAGGGCCGTGGGCGAAAGATTACAAATCCGTTAGCCAGGTTCAGGCATGCACTTCGTCGTGATCGTCATGTTGAAAACCCTCGCCCTCGACCTGGATCGTGGCGTGGGAAATATCGAATTGTTCGTGCAGTAACTCCGCCACTCGGCTGAGGATCTGTTGCTCAGTGCCCTGGGACGCATCCGCGACCAGATGCGTACTCAGCACGTTCTTGCCACTGGTGAG
Source organism: Pseudomonas sp. PA-4-8C (assembly GCF_021606625.1). NCBI lineage: Bacteria > Pseudomonadati > Pseudomonadota > Gammaproteobacteria > Pseudomonadales > Pseudomonadaceae > Pseudomonas > Pseudomonas sp. PA-4-8C. Next base: position 8,551 of record NZ_WKCD01000136.1, on the reverse strand, counting down.
GGCCCAGATGTGCAGGTCGTGCACGTCCTTGACCCCAGGCACACTGCGAATGCCCTGCTCCACCTGCTCGATATCCACGCCCTCCGGCACTCCTTGCAACAGGATATTCATGCTCGCCTTGAGCAACGTCCAGGTGCGCGGCAAGACCCAAAAACCGATGGCAGCCGCGACCACGGAGTCGACCCAACCCCAGCCGGTGAACATGATCACCAGCGCGGCAATGATCACGCCGACGGAGCCCAGCATGTCACTCCAGACTTCCAGGTAGGCGCCCTTGACGTTGAGGCTCTCGCCGCTGGCGGCACTGAGCAAACGCATGGAGATCAGGTTGACAACCAGCCCCAGCAGCGCAATCACCAGCATGCCGGTGGACTGGATTTCTGCAGGTGCCTGCAGCCGCTGGTAAGCCTCGTACAAGATGTAGAACGCCACGGCGAACAGCAGCAATGCATTGAAGGCGGCTGCCAGGATCTCGAACCGCGCATAACCGAAGGTGCGCTTGCGATCCGCCGGGCGCTTGGCGACCTGGATCGCCACCAGGGAAATCGCCAGGGCCAGGGCGTCGGTCATCATGTGCGCTGCATCGGACAACAGCGCCAGGCTGCCGGTGACAAAGGCGCCGATCACTTCGGCGAGCATGAAGCTACCGGTGAGCCCCAGGGCGATCCATAACTTGCGTTCGTGGCCGGCGCGTACTTGGGCGTGGCTGTGTCCTGCGCTCATGAAATGTCCTCGTGGGTTGGGATGGGGCGGATCATAGAGCTATAGGCCAGATCCACTGGCATGGTTTGCAAAATTGTCATCTGAGCGCCAGAGCGTCGTTAGCTTCGGGCGCACCAAAATCGTTCATGCACGCGTTGGGGGAGCACTATCAGGTATGCTTTTCAGGCTGAAACAAAAAGAAACATATTAGCCAACCTGCTCGATAAGGAGTCCCGTTTTGGAGTTATCGACTGCCGCGTGGATGGTTCACGACACCCGCCTCATGCTGTGCGTGCTGTTGGCGATCGCCAGCATCATTGTGCTGATCAGCGCGACCAAACTGCCGCCCTTCCTGTCGATTTTGATCGGCACCTTTATCGCCGGGGTCGGCGCCGGCCTGCCGCCGGAAGAAGTGGCCAAGGCGTTCAGCAAAGGCGCCGGGGCGATTCTCGGCGAAGCCGGGATCATCATTGCCCTGGGTGCGATGCTCGGCGCGCTGATGGCCGAATCCGGCGCGGCCGACCGTATTGCCACCACGTTGCTCGGGCTGGGCAAAGGCAAGTCATTGCCTTGGGTGATGGCGTTGGTCGCCATGGTGATCGGCCTGCCGCTGTTCTTCGAAGTGGGCCTGGTGATGATGGTGCCGATCATCTTTGTGATGGCCAAGCGTTCGAACCAACCGTTGCTGAAAATCGCCATCCCGGCACTGGCGGGCATGACCACCTTGCACGCCCTGATGCCGCCGCATCCGGGGCCGCTGATCGCCGTGGGCGCATTGCACGCCGACCTGGGCCTGACCATGTTGCTGGGCTTTTGCCTGGCGGTGCCGGCCGTGATCCTGGCCGGGCCGCTGTATGGCAACTGGCTGTCCAAGCGCCTGCACGTGGACGAACCGGCCGATATCGGCGCCTTGTTCAGCGCACCGCCCAAGGCCCCGCGCCAGCCGAGCTTCGGTGTGTCGCTGCTGATCATTCTGTTGCCGGTAATCCTGATGCTCGGCAGCACCTTGGCTAAAGTCGCGTTGGCGCCGGAAAGCACCCTCGCCCTGGCCTTGAAATTCCTCGGTGAACCGCTGGTCGCCCTCGGCCTGGCCGTAATCGCCGCGGTCGTCTGCCTGGGTTGGGCGGCGGGCATGCCACGCGCCGACGTCGGCAACACCCTGCGCAAAGCCCTGGCGCCCATCGCCGTACTACTGCTGACCATCGGCGCCGGCGGCGGCCTCAAGCAAACCCTGCTGGACGCCGGCGTCAGCCAGACCATCAGCAAAGTCGCCGAAGGCGCGCACATGCCCTACCTGCTGCTGGCCTGGCTGATCGCCGTGGCCCTGCGCCAGGCCACCGGCTCGGCCACCGTCGCCACCACCACGACCGCCGGCATCCTCGCGCCGATGATGGCCGGGTTGGCGGCGACGCAAAGCTCATTGGTCGCCCTGGCCATCGGCGCCGGCTCGGTGTTCTTCTGCCACGTCAACGACGCCGGGTTCTGGATGGTGCGTGAGTACTTTGGCTTGCAGTTGAAGCAGACGATCTGGGTGTGGTCGGTGTTGCAGACGATTGTTTCGGTGGTTGGGTTGGTGGGTACCTTGTTGCTCTGGCACTTCCTGACCTGACCCTCAGGCGGCCAAGGTGTGGCGCTTGCCAAATAGCGCCACACTCGCCACCCCCACCGCCCCCATCACTACGCAATACCCCACGCAGATCCACGGGCTGGTCGGCATCAGCGCGATCAACAACAACGGCGTAGTACTTGCCCACAGCGCATAGGCGATGTTGTAGGTGAAGGAAATCCCCGACACCCGTACCTGCGCCGGAAACAGCCCGACCATCACCGACGGCACCGCGCCCACCACGCCGCAGCTCAGGCCCGCCACGGCGTACGCTGCGCCGAGCCACACGCCGCCAGCGATCAGGCTGGCGTACAGCAGCGCAATGCCCACCGGCAGCAACAGGCTGTAGACCAATACCGCGCGCCACGCGCCGATGCGGTCCACCAGCAGGCCGGCGAGGACGCAGCCGATATTCAGGAAGACGATGCCCAGGGCGCTCAGGGCGAAGGTGTGGCTGGGGCTCATGCCGAAGGTTTTCTGCATCATGGTCGGGGTGATGACCACCAGCACCACCACGGCAGACGTCAGCACGCAGGTGAGGATCATCGCCGGCAGCAGCACGGCGCGATGGTCGCGCAGCACGGTGCGCAAGGGCATTTCGGCGGCGGCTTGGCGACGCGCCTGCATTTCCAGAAACACCGGAGTCTCGCTGAGCCAGCGGCGCAGCCATACGCCGATCACTCCGAATACGCCGCCGAGCAGGAAGGGAAAGCGCCAGGCATAGTCGAGGATTTCGGCGGGGGTGAAGACCTGCGCGAGCAAGGTGGCGGTCAGCGCCCCCAGCAGGTAACCGAAAGTCAGGCCGGCCTGCAAAAAACCCAGGGCATAGCCACGATGGTGACGCGGTGCGTGCTCGGCGACGAAAGTCCAGGCGCTGGGCACTTCGCCGCCCACCGCTGCGCCTTGCAGCACGCGCAGCGCCAGCAGGATCAACGGGGCGAAATAGCCGATTTGCGCGTAGGTCGGCATGATACCGATCAGCAGGCAGGGCAAGGCCATCATGAGGATGCTCAGGCTGAAGACGCGCTTGCGCCCCAGGTGGTCGGCAAAGTGCGCCATCAGGATGCCGCCCAGTGGACGGGCGAGGTAACCGGTGACGAAGATGCCAAAGCTTTGCAGCAGGCGCAGCCACTCGGGCATTTCTGGGGGGAAGAACAGTTGGCTGAGGGTCAGCGCAAAGAACACGAAGATAATGAAGTCGTAGATTTCCAGGGCTCCGCCGAGGGCGGCCAGGCCCAGGGTTTTGTAGTCGGAGCGGGAAAAACGCTGCGCCCGTGGGGAAAAGGTGGCAGTCATGTGCAGGCTCGGCAGGCAAACAAAATGGCGTGCAGGTTATGAGCTGAGCCCATCGATGGCAATCGCGACGGATATATTTGTTTTCCTCATTGATCGTTGAAGATAACTACATTCCCAAATCAATAGACGTAGAGGAACATGCCGTAAAACTGCCAAACCCCATAATAACTACAAGAGGAAAGACTCGTGGCCGATGCTATCGAAGACAGCCGCTATGCCCGATTTGCCCTGCGTTGCTCCAACTTCGCCGAGCGCTGGTTTCCTGACTCCTGGGTGTTTGCCGCCCTCGCCGTGATCATCGTCGCCGTGGCGACCCTGGGCATGGGCGCCGCACCGGCCGAAGCGGCCAAGGCATTTGGCGATGGGTTCTGGAGCCTGATCCCGTTCACCATGCAGATGGCCTTTGTGGTGATCGGCGGTTACGTGGTCGCCAGTTCACCGCCGGCAGTGAAGTTGATCGACCGCCTGGCGCGCATTCCCAAGAATGGCCGTTCGGCGGTGGCCTGGGTGGCGTTGATTTCCATGGTGGCTTCATTGCTTAACTGGGGCCTGTCCCTGGTGTTCGGCGGTTTGCTGGTGCGGGCATTGGCCCGGCGCACGGATTTGCGCATGGACTACCGCGCCGCTGGCGCTGCCGCGTACCTGGGCCTGGGGGCCGTATGGGCGCTGGGGCTGTCGTCGTCGGCCGCGCAGTTGCAGGCCAACCCGGCCAGCTTGCCGCCGTCGATCCTGTCGATCACTGGGATGATCCCGTTCACCGAGACCATTTTTTTGTGGCAGTCCGGCGTGCTGTTGCTGGCGCTGATCGTGGTGTCGCTAATCATCGCCTACGCCACCGCGCCTGGCCCCAACAGCGCCCGGGATGCCAAGGCCTGCGGCATTGACCCGGCCTTCAACCTGCCCAAGCCGCAGGCGCCGACCCGCCCAGGCGAATGGCTGGAACACAGCCCGTTGCTGACCATTCTGCTGGCGTTGCTGGCGGCCGGCTGGCTGTTCCATGAGTTCTCGACCAAGCCGGCGATCAGCGCTATCTCAGGGCTCAACACTTATAACTTCCTGTTCATCATGGTGGGCGCGCTGCTGCACTGGCGCCCGCGCAGCTTCCTCGATGCCGTGGCCCGTGCGGTGCCGACCACCACCGGCGTGCTGATCCAGTTTCCGCTGTACGGCTCGATTGCCGCGCTGATGACCGTGGTCAAGGGTGGCGACGGCCAGACTCTGGCGCACCATATCTCGACGTTCTTCACCTCCATCGCCTCCCACGACACCTACGCCCTGCTGATGGGCGTTTACTCGGCAGTGCTGGGCTTCTTCATCCCCTCAGGTGGCGGCAAGTGGATCATCGAAGCGCCGTATGTGATGCAAGTGGCCAATGATCTGCAATACCACCTGGGCTGGGCGGTGCAGATCTACAACGCCGCCGAGGCGCTGCCGAACTTGATCAACCCGTTTTATATGTTGCCGTTGCTGGGTGTGCTGGGCCTGAAGGCGCGGGATCTGATCGGGTTTTCGTTTGTGCAGTTGCTGGTGCACACGCCGCTGGTGTTGTTTTTGCTGTGGGCGTTGGGGACGACGTTGAAGTATCTGCCGCCAGTCATGCCATAACGCGGTCGGTGTGGGAGCGGGCTTGCTCGCGAATGCGGTGGATCGTTAATGAATTCGTTGACTGACAACCCGCATTCGCGAGCAAGCCCGCTCCCACAATTTGTTCTGTAGCGCTCTCAAGCCTGTCTTCGTTCCGTCACATTCCATTGCTACCGTCCTGCGAAATATCTTGCAACATCTCGCCAAGGATTCCTCGCAATGAGTGACGAGCACAACGACCACCCTGCCCACGACTGCGCCCCCAAAACGCCGGTAGACACCAGCCGCCGGCGATTCCTCGGCGGTGCGGCGGTGTTGGGCGTGGGTGCAACCTTGAGTGCCTGCGGCAATACCAGCGAAGCACCGAGCCCACCCGTGACGCGGCCGCTCACGCCTCAGGAGTTGGATAAGGCATTGCGCGAGCAGGTGAAGACCGTGGTGGTGATCTACGCCGAGAACCGCAGCTTCAACAACCTATTTGCAGATTTCCCCGGCGTGGAGAAACCACTGTCGGCGTTAACCGCCAAGGACTTCCAGCAGCGCGACCGCGATGGCAGCGTATTGCCTGCCCTGCCACCGAGCTGGGGCGGTGTGTTGCAGGTCGGCCCACAAACAGTGGACGGGGTGACTTACCCCAGCGAAGTGCAATTCCAGGAAAGCCTGCCCAACGCGCCGTTCGCCCTCCAAGGCCCGCAGGGCGAAGACCTGCCATTGAGCCTGGTGACCCGCGACCTGTGGCACGTGTTCTACCAGAACCAGATGCAGATCAACGGCGGCAAGAATGATGGTTTTGTCGCCTGGGGCGATTCCGGTGGGCTGGTGATGGGCCATTACGCTCAAAGCCGTTATGCCCTGCGCCTGTGGGACGTGGCCAAGGAGTTTGTGCTGTGCGATAACTTCTTCCAGGGCGCGTTTGGTGGCTCGTTCCTTAACCACCAGTACCTGATCAGCGCCACCGCGCCGTTTTATCCCAATGCCGCGCAGTCGGTGGCCAAGGCGCAGATCGCTACGCTGCAAAGCGATGACCCCAGCGGCACACGCCTCAAGCCCTTGGACACCTCCCCGGCCAGCGCCATGACCGGCCCGCCACAATTTGGCCCCAGCGCGCTGACACCGGACGGTTACGGCGTAAACACCCTGGCCCCACCCTACTGGCCCACCTGGATCCGCGACCCGCAAAACCCGGATTATTCCAAGCCCGACCTGCCCAATGTGCTGGTGCCGCAAACCCACGAGCATATTGGCGACAAGCTGTCGAAAAAGAACATCGACTGGGCCTGGTACGCCGGTGCGTGGCAAGCCACGCTGGAGCAGTTCAAGGACTCCGGCGGCATCCCCAAGATTCCGAATTTCCAGTACCACCACCAGCCGTTCAATTACTTCAAGCAGCAAGGGCCGCAAAACCCGGCAGAACGTGCCAAGCGCCTGCGTGACGGCGGTTTGGGCGATGAGTCGAGCACCAACCGGTTCTTCGCCGACGCCCAGGCCGGCAAGCTGCCCGCCGTGAGTTTCTACAACCCCCAGGGCAACCTGAACATGCACGCCGGCTATGCCGATGTGGCCTCGGGCGACCGCCATATCGCCCGCGCCTTGAAGGTGCTGCAAGAAAGCCCGCAATGGAAAAACATGGTGGTGGTGGTGACCGTGGATGAAAACGGCGGCTGGTGGGACCACGTGGCGCCGCCCCAGGGTGACCGCTGGGGTCCAGGCTCGCGAGTTCCGGCGCTGGTGGTGTCGCCGTTTGCGCGCAAAGGCACGGTGGACCATACGGTGTACGACACCGCATCGATCCTGCGTTTGATCACTCGAGTGTTCCAATTGGAGACCCTGGACGGCCTCAAGCAGCGTGATGACGCGATGATCGCGCGCGGCCAGAAGCCCATGGGCGATCTGAGCAATGCCTTGCAGTTCAGCCTGTAGGGGCTTATCCAATAACGACATGCCGGGCGATTTAACACGCGATTTTCCTGGTCAGCCGCTACTGTGTGCAGGTGGGCTTCCATCCCGCGCAGACGGGCTTCGCTGACAAGGAATCGACTATGTTTAAACTGACCAGGCTGTCCTTCACCCTCGTCGCACTGCTGGCGAGTACGGTCGTACAGGCCGACATCGAGGTGCCACTGGGCAGCACGCAGCGCGTCACCCAGTTGTTCGCGTACCCCAACAACTGCAATGTGATCTGCTTTCGGCCATGGTCACTGGAGCAGACCGCCGAACACTATTTGAACCAGAGCCTGCAACGTGACGGTTACAGCCGGGCCAAGGTCAGTGTGAAGACCCACGACGGTCAGGTCACGGCGACCTTCAGCGGCGTGCCAGACGGTTACGGCCAGCCGCTGACCACGCTGCTCAATACCGCCGACCTGGCTTATCAAGGTGCGCGCCAGCTCAACAGCGATGGCAAATGGGCCTACAACTGGTACCTGTTCCTGCCGTTGGGCATGGCCCTGGAAAACCGCAAAAGCATCGAGCTGTTGCACTTCCCTCCGGATTACTCGCTGACCCAGGCCCAGGATTACCTGGAATCGGCCACCACCGACCGCTGGGCCACCTTGTTAAGCGAAAACGGCGTACCGGCCACGGAAACGCCGGCGTACCAGACCATCATTGATATCGCGCCCATCGCTGCGCCGTCCAATGCCGGCAAAGACCTGGAAACCGTCTACGGGTATTTCACCGACTACCAGACCCGCATGGTCAAGGAACTGAGCCTGCGCCCTGGCGGCGCATTGCCGATGGTGGCCTTCGGCGCGCCGGTGCGTAGCTGGATCAAGCAACAATACGGGCAAACCGTGGGCGTGCTGAGCCTGGCGCAGATCAGCCCGGAGCCAGGCAAAACCGTCGCGGTATTGGGCGCCAACCACCCAAGCTACATTTGGTATGCGGCCAGCCCCGACAGCTATGACGGTGACGAACAAAAAGCCGACGACGCGGGCTTGAAAGTGATGGGCCAGGACTTGAGCGCTGCCTGCTGGCAAGCCGGCATGGGCCAGAAGCCCGCCAGCGATGCCAATGTATTGCTCAAGGCCTGCCTGAATACGTGGCAGGTCACGCGCAAGGAGCAGACGTGTGAGCTGTTCTACACCTCCGTGCGCCACCTGACGCCCGAGCAGGCCAACGCCAAGTGCGCCACAGCGCCTATCAAGGCACAGTTGAAACAGCTGAGAAATGCCGCCCCCGCCCCCACGGTCACAGCCCCCGCGCTTTCAGGCTGTCTCTTCTACCCATCCCCGCGCCCACCAAACTGTCGCTGGTATCTCCTCTCCCGTCTTCTGCTTGTATAAAAAAACACACCGCTATCTACGCCCTTCCACTCCCCTTCCATGTCCTGCTCCTATTGCTGTTAGTTTCCCGGCCATTCAG
>NZ_WKCD01000135.1:0-13792 GCF_021606625.1 Pseudomonas sp. PA-4-8C | reverse complement strand
GGATGTGCGACAGGTCACCAAACCGCTCTTCGCTCTGCTCGCCATCGAGTTTCTCGATCAGCGGGTGAGACGGGTTGAATTCGAAGATCGGCTTGGAATCCGGCACTTTCTGGCCGCTGGCTTCCAGGATCTGGCGCATCTGCATGCCCAGGTCCTGCTCGCCGATGGCCAGGATCGCAGGAGAGTCGGTCAGGCGGTGGGAAACCCGCACTTCACTCACCGCTTCGCCCAGGGAAGCCTTGATGCGCTCAACCAGGCCCTCTTTAGACTTGGCGACTTCTTCGGCTTCTTTCTTCTCTTCTTCGGAGTCCAGGTTACCCAGGTCCAGGTCACCACGGGCCACGTCGACGAAGGTTTTGCCGTCGAACTCGGTGAGGTAGCTCATCAGCCACTCATCGATACGGTCGGTCAGCAGCAGCACTTCGATGCCTTTCTTGCGGAACACTTCCAGGTGCGGGCTGTTCTTGACCTGAGCGTAGGTTTCGCCGGTCAGGTAGTAGATCTTGTCCTGACCTTCCTTGGCACGTGCCAGGTAATCAGCCAGGGACACAACCTGCTCGCCATCTTCGCCTTGAGTCGAGGCAAAACGCAGCAAACCGGCAATCTTTTCCTTGTTGGCAAAATCTTCTGCCGGGCCTTCTTTCATGACCTGGCCGAAGTTTTTCCAGAAGCTCTTGTATTGCTCAGGCTCGTTCTTCGCCAGCTTTTCCAGCATGTCGAGCACGCGCTTGGTCAGCGCCGACTTCATGGAGTCGATAATCGGGTCTTTCTGCAGAATTTCCCGCGACACGTTCAGCGACAGGTCGTTGGAGTCGACCACACCTTTGATAAAGCGCAGGTACAGCGGCAGGAAGGATTCCGCCTGGTCCATCACGAACACGCGCTGTACGTAGAGCTTCAGGCCTTTTGGCGCTTCACGCTGGTACAGGTCGAACGGAGCACGGGCCGGGACGTAGAGCAGCGAGCTGTATTCGAGCTTGCCTTCAACCTTGTTGTGGCTCCAGCTCAGCGGGTTCTCGTAATCGTGCCCGATGTGCTTGTAGAACTCCTGGTATTCCTCGTCCTTGATCTCGGTACGCGGACGGGTCCACAGGGCGCTGGCGCGGTTGACGGTTTCCCACTCCGCCACCGGGGCTTCTTCGCCTTCGGCAACGGTCTGTTCCTTGGGCAACTCGATCGGCAACGCGATGTGGTCGGAGTACTTCTTGATGATGTTGCGCAGGCGCCAGCCATCGGCGAATTCGTCTTCACCGGCTTTCAGGTGCAGCACGATGCGCGTGCCGCGGTCAGCCTTGTCGATCGTGGCGATTTCGAATTCGCCTTCGCCCTTGGAGGCCCAGTGCACGCCTTCGCTGGCGTCGAGGCCGGCGCGGCGGCTGAAGACTTCAACCTTGTCGGCGACGATGAAGGCCGAATAGAAGCCCACGCCGAATTGGCCGATCAGGTGAGAGTCTTTTTTCTGGTCGCCCGACAGGTTCTTCATGAAATCTGCAGTGCCGGATTTGGCGATGGTCCCCAGGTGGGTGATCGCATCGTCACGGCTCATGCCGATACCGTTGTCTTCGAGGGTGACGGTTTTGGCGTCTTTGTCGTAGCTCACACGGATCTTCAGTTCCGCGCCGCCTTCCAGCAACTCAGGCTTGGACAGGGCTTCGAAACGTAATTTGTCGACAGCGTCAGAGGCGTTCGAGATCAATTCGCGAAGGAAAATTTCCTTGTTGGAATACAGCGAATGGATCATGAGGTGCAGCAGTTGCTTCACCTCGGTCTGGAAGCCCAGGGTTTCCTTTTGAGTTTCCACACTCATGGTCATCAAACTCCAATTGGATGGCAGTGGCCGCGCCCGAAAGGGTTGGCGGCGGGTTGTCATCAAAGTTGGGGGCTCAGGCCAGGATTTCAAGGGCGGGCCAATTCCTCAATCTTGAAATGTGCCCGGGCGGTGGCAATCGGTTCGGCCGCAGTGCTCTGCCAGGCGGTAATCGCAACGTTGGCCACGCGCCGGCCCTGGCGCCATACCTGGCACTTGGCATAGGTGTCACGAAACTGGCCGGCGCGCAGGTAATCCAGGGAGAAGTCGATGATTTTCGGCAGGCCCGGAGCGCCCGTAAACACCATCAGATGCAGGGCGGCTGCCAACTCCATGAAGCCGGCGATCACCCCGCCATGCAACGCTGGCAATATGGGGTTACCAATATTGTCCTTGTTGGCCGGCAGGCGAAACAGCAACTCATCCCCCAGACGGGTGCATTCGATGCCGATCAGCCTGGCATAGGGCACCAACTCGAGCAGCGCGTCATAGTTGCCACGATCGTGGGCTTGCTCCAGACGGGTCTTGAACCGATGCGTCATGCCTGCTCTCCCTTGATGACCGTGCCCAAGCCTTGGGTGCCTTTGAGGCGCTTGCCCATGCGCATGAACGTGCCCACCACATGGGCAATAGGTTGTTGCGGGTCATCCTGATAGGCGACGCCACGGGTGAAGATCACGTCGGTGGTCACCCGGTAGCATTGCGCGAAGCCATACACCGGCTTATGGGGTTCGGCGGGATGCATGTAGTCGATGCGCAGGTCCAGGGTGGGGCACACTTCGAACTCGGGCAGTACGCACAAGGTCGCCATGCCACAGGCGGTGTCCATCAACGAGGTGAGCGCGCCGCCATGGATCACCCCGCTCAGGGGGTCACCGACGATATGCGGCCCATACGGCAGTACGAGGGTCATGCCCTCCTCGCTGGCTTGATGAACACTCACCCCCAGCACCTGGCAATGGCGCAGGGCCGAAACAAAGCGCGTGGCACGCTCTAACAACGGGTTTTCGGTCATTGTTTTTAGACTCTTATTAGTGTGAATTCGGCGGATGGGAATGGCTGGGTAAAGTTCCTGTACGAAACATGCTATATATCTGTGGGACATAAGGAACTAATGCTGGCCCCTTGGGTTCGAAAGGCCAGTAGATATCTTCAATAAGGAGAAACACCCCATGCGTAAGACATTAGCTATTTCCATGATGCTGGCCGCTGCTCTCGGTCTGGCTGCCTGCGACAAGAAATCCGAAGACAAAGCCCAAGACGCTGCTGCACATTCTGAGCAAGCTCAGCAAGATATGGCTAAAGCACAGGATAAAGTGAACGACGCTGCGAAAGAAAACGCCGAAGCTGCCAAAGCTCAAGCCGAATCGAACGAAGCTGCTGCAAAAGAAGCTGCACCTGCCGCACCAGCAGAACCTGCCAAGCAGTAATCGCTGGGTTTAAAGCTGTATTGCAGCAAAAAGAAAGCCCGCTGACTAAGCGGGCTTTTCTTTGTCTGCGATTTACTGCCAGCGCTACGATGCACCCTCTTTTGCAGCCTCGACTGCTGGCATATCGGTCGGGGTATACACCATCACCTGCAATACATCGGAATGGAACTCGCGGCGGTACAGCACCAGCACCACCCCGCTACTCATCAACATGAACAACCAGGGGCTGACAAACCAGGCCAGCATGGTCATGCCGAAGTAATAGGCGCGCAGGCCAAAGTTGAACTGGTTGGCCGCCATCGAAATCACTCGCGCCGCCCGCAAAGCAAACGCCTTGCGCTCCTGCTCCGACACGTGCCGTTCACCGATCATAGGCGCCGAGCCCACCAGTACCGCCGCGAAGTTGTACTGGCGCATGCACCAGCTGAAGGTAAAAAAGGCGTAGACGAACACCAATGCCAGGCACAGCAATTTGATCTCCGACATACCCTGGGATGCCTGCTGCACCATGGGAATGTCCGCCAGCAATGACACTGCGCGTTCCGAAGCCCCCAGCACCGTGAGAATACCGGCGAGGATGATCAAAGTGCTGGAGGCGAAGAAGGAGGCATTGCGCTCCAGGTTACCGATCACACTGGCGTCGGCGATACGGTTGTCGCGCAGCAGCATGCGGCGCATCCAGTCTTCACGGTACAGGTGCAACACGCTGGCCAGGCACGCCGTGTCCCGGGCTTTCCACGTTGCGTAACGGGTGTAGCCGCCCCAGCAGATGACAAACCAGAGCGCGGCAAGCAGGTGGATCCAATTGGCTTCAACGAACGACATGCGGGTCCTTGTACACAGGATGATAGGGCCGACACGGTCCAAATGTGGGAGCTGGCTTGCCTGCGATAGCGTCTTTGCAGTCACCACCGCGCACAACCGATGTGCCGCCATCGCAGGCAAGCCAGCTCCCACACCGACCAGTGTTTTCAACTTGAGATTTTTGACGCCATCCCCAAAAAAAAGACACTGCCATCGACTCAAAAAAAATGCCCCGTATCGTTTGATACGGGGCATTTCAGCACAGCACGAACCGCGTGTTACGCGATAGCTTCGCTGCGCTTGCCCAGCATACGGTCAATCACCACGGCCACGACCAGCGTCATCACCGACGGCACCAGCCACGCCAAGCCTTGTTCGCTCAACGGCAGGTTTACCAGTTGCGTAGGCATCCAACCCGCCAGGCCCGCGCCCTTGAGTGCGTCGATGCAGCCAAAGATGAACGACACCAGCATCACCGGGCCGACAATACGGCCCTGTTCCTGCCAGAACCCTTTGCAGAAGCTCAGGGCCACCAACACGATGCACGGCGGGTAGATCGCGGTCAGCACCGGGATCGAGAAGGCAATCAGTTTGGTCAGGCCCAGGTTGGACACAAACAGCGAGAACAGCGCCAGGATCACCACCAGGGTCTTGTAGGACAGCGGTAGGATCTTGCTGAAGTATTCGGCGCAGGCGCAGGTCAGGCCCACGGCAGTCACCAGGCATGCCAGGGAAATCAGCACGGCGAGGAAACCACTGCCCAGGGAGCCGAACGTGTATTGCACGTAGGCGTGCAGTACTGCCGCGCCATTGCTGGCACCCGCAGCGACAGCATGGCTGCCCGAACCCAGGCGGAACAGGCTGACGTACACCAGCGCCAGGCCCACACCGGCAATCAGCCCGGCAATGATCGCGTAGCGGGTGATCAGCTTGGGCGACTCGACGCCACGGGAGCGGATCGCGTTGACGATCACAATGCCGAACACCAGCGCGCCCAGGGTATCCATGGTCAGGTAACCATTGATAAAGCCTTGGGAGAATGGCGCGGCAACGTATTCCGGCGTGGCAACCCCTACCTCACCCGCAGGCAAGGCAAACGCAGCGATGCCGAGAATGGCCAGGGCGATGATTTTCAGCGGCGCCAGGAAACGGCCCACGGTGTCCAGCAATCGACCTGGGTACAGGGAGACAAAGAACACCACCAAGAAATACACCGAACTGTAGAGGAACAGCGCCAACGGGCTTTCACCGGTCAAGGGCGCCAAGCCCACTTCAAACGACACGGTTGCGGTGCGCGGGGTCGCAAACAGCGGGCCCACGGCCAGGTAGGCCGCTGCCGCCAGCAGGCCACCGGCGATCTTGCCAATCGGGCTGCTCAGCGCATCCATGCCACCACCGACCTTGGCCAGGGCGATCACGGTGACCACCGGCAGACCGACTGCGGTGATCAGAAAGCCCAGCGCCGCCATCCACACATGCGGCCCGGACTGCAAACCAACGATAGGCGGGAAGATGATGTTGCCGGCGCCCACGAACAGGGCAAAGGTCATAAAGCCCAGCGCCAGGATATCCTGGCTTTTCAACACTTTCATTTGAGGAAATACCACACTACTGAATCGGAATTTAGAGAGGGCTTCCCTATGGATGAGGGAAATGCTGCCGGCCCTTGTGGGGACCGACCGGTCTAGCGCGCAGCTTCCTTTTGGGACGCGGACGCATAAAGAGGCGGCTAGAGTACAGAATTAGCCTGACAAACGCACTGTTGCGGGGCGGACTGTCCGATAAGCGACATTTCAATGTCGCGTTTTCATACTTAATTGGGCAATACACAACCCTGTGGGAGCTGGCTTGCCTGCGATAGCATCGACTCGGTTTGGCTGATGCACCGAGGTGTCTGCATCGCAGGCAAGCCAGCTCCCACATTGAACCGAGTACATCCCCAAATCTGCGTATACCCAGAATGCACAAAGGCCACCCGAAGGTGGCCTTTGTGGGGTGAAGCGTCAGCTAAGCGCGAGGCTTACTTGACAGCCCAACCAGTCAGCTCAGCCAGGGCCTTGCCGATGTCTGCCAGCGAACGCACGGTTTTAACGCCTGCGTCTTGCAGTGCAGCGAATTTCTCGTCTGCAGTGCCTTTGCCGCCAGAGATGATTGCGCCAGCATGGCCCATGCGCTTGCCCGCAGGGGCAGTCACACCAGCGATGTAGGAAACAACCGGCTTGGTCACGTGGGCCTTGATGTAGGCAGCCGCTTCTTCTTCAGCCGAACCGCCGATCTCACCGATCATTACGATCGCTTCGGTCTTCGGGTCTTCCTGGAACAGCTTCAGGATGTCGATGAAGTTGGAGCCTGGGATCGGGTCACCGCCGATGCCGACGCAAGTCGACTGACCGAAACCGGCGTCAGTGGTCTGCTTCACAGCTTCGTAGGTCAGGGTGCCGGAACGGGAAACGATACCGACTTTACCTGGCAAGTGAATGTGACCTGGCATGATGCCGATCTTGCATTCGCCTGGAGTGATCACGCCTGGGCAGTTAGGGCCGATCAGGACTACGCCCAGCTCGTCGCACTTAACTTTAGCGTCCAGCATGTCCAGGGTAGGAATGCCTTCGGTGATGCAGACGATCAGCTTGATGCCGCCGAATGCTGCTTCCAGGATCGAGTCCTTGCAGAAAGGAGCTGGAACGTAGATCACGCTGGCGGTGGCGCCAGTGGCTTCTACGGCTTCTTTCACGGTGTTGAACACGGGCAGGCCCAGGTGCTCGGTGCCGCCTTTGCCAGGAGTTACGCCGCCAACCATCTGGGTGCCGTACTCGATGGCTTGCTGGGTGTGGAAACTACCTTGCGAACCGGTAATACCCTGGCAGATAACTTTGGTGTCTTTATTGATCAGGACGCTCATTACTTGCCCTCCGCAGCTTTGACAACTTGTTGAGCAGCGTCGGTCAGGCTGGTAGCCGCGATGATGTTCAAACCGCTTTCTGCCAGTACTTTAGCGCCCAGTTCAGCGTTGTTACCTTCGAGGCGAACAACAACCGGGATTTTAACGCCGACTTCTTTCACTGCACCGATGATGCCTTCGGCAATCATGTCGCAACGAACGATGCCGCCGAAGATGTTGACCAGTACTGCAGCGACGTTGGAGTCGGACAGGATGATCTTGAACGCTTCGGTAACGCGTTCCTTGGTAGCGCCACCACCTACGTCGAGGAAGTTGGCTGGCTTGCCGCCATGCAGGTTGACGATGTCCATGGTACCCATGGCCAGGCCAGCACCGTTGACCATGCAGCCGATGTTACCTTCCAGGGCTACATAGTTCAGTTCGAACTTGGCAGCGTGCGCTTCGCGCGGATCGTCTTGCGACGGATCGTGGAAAGTCTTCAGCTTAGGCTGACGGTACATGGCGTTGGCGTCGATGTTGATCTTGGCGTCGAGGCAGTGCAGATCGCCGTCAGCCTTGATCACCAGCGGGTTCACTTCCAGCAGGGCCAGATCGTGATCCTGGAACAGTTTGGCCAGACCAACGAAGATTTTGGCGAACTGGGCAACTTGCTTGCCTTCCAGGCCCAGCTGGAAAGCCAGCTCGCGACCCTGGAATGGCTGTGCGCCAACCAGTGGATCGATAGTGGCCTTCAGAATTTTTTCTGGGGTTTCGTGAGCGATTTTCTCGATGTCCACGCCACCTTCGGTGGAAGCCATGAACACGATGCGACGGCTCGAACGGTCAACGACAGCGCCCAGGTACAGCTCTTTAGCGATATCAGTGCACGATTCAACCAGGATCTTGGTGACTGGTTGGCCATTGGCATCAGTCTGGTAAGTCACCAGACGCTTGCCCAGCCACTGCTGTGCGAAGGCCTTGGCGTCTTCTTTGCTGCGAACCAGCTTGACGCCGCCCGCTTTACCGCGACCACCGGCGTGGACCTGGGCTTTGACAACCCACTCGCTGCCGCCGATTTTGTCGCAAGCTTCTGCTGCTGCTTCCGGGGTGTCTACTGCGTAGCCCTTGGAAACTGGCAGGCCGTATTCAGCGAACAGCTGCTTACCCTGATACTCGTGAAGATTCATGCTTTTTACCGTCTTCGTTAGGTACTGCGCATTCGGCGCTGCGCTCATTATGAGTGCCGCGCCACCTGTGACTGCTGCTTGCGCAACTTGCGGGGCTTATGGCCCGTAAAGCTGCACAAGGCTGCGTCCAGCGGATATTCCGCGGTGAGTCTTGCGCGCAAGGCTCACGACGGGCAACTCCGCCGTGGTTTCTTATTATCTCGCTTAGCGCTTCTTGCGGTTGGCGATGTGGATGGCGCCGCCATTCACTGCCAACGCGGCTTCGTGCAACGCTTCGGACAGGGTCGGATGGGAGAAGACCATCATGCCCAGGTCCTCGGCACTGGTGCCGAATTCCATGCCGATTGCGCCTTGCTGAACCAGTTCTGCAGCGCTTGGGCCAATCACGTGGACGCCCAATACGCGGTCAGTCTTGGCATCAGCGATGACTTTGACAAAACCACCGGTGTCGTTAGCTGCCATGGCACGGCCAGAAGCGGCAAACGGGAAGGTGCCGACGTTAACTTCAACGCCTTCAGCTTTCAACTGCTGTTCGTTCTTGCCGACCCATGCAATTTCCGGGTGGGTGTAGATAACCGATGGGATCAGGTCATAGTTCATCTGGGTCTTGTGACCCTTGATGCGCTCAACGACCATGATGCCCTCTTCGGAAGCCTTGTGGGCCAGCATCATGCCACGAACCACGTCGCCAATGGCATAGACGCCAGGCACGGTGGTAGCGCAATGATCGTCAACGTGGATGAAACCACGTTCGTCGATGTTCACGCCGCTGTCGGAAGCCAGCAGGTCGTTGGTCACTGGGCGGCGGCCCACGGCAACGATCAGCTTGTCGAAAGTGATGGTCTGCTCGCCGTCTTTATCGGTGTAGGTCACTACGACTTCTTCGCCGTTGACCTTCGAACCGGTCACACGGGCGCCGAGCTTGATGTCCAGACCTTGTTTGGTCAGGGTTTTCAGCGCTTCCTTGGACACCGCGGTGTCGGCAGCCAGCAGGAACGTGTCCAGGGCTTCCAGCACGGTGACTTCAGCGCCCAGACGCGACCATACCGAACCCAGCTCCAGACCGATCACGCCAGCGCCGATCACGCCCAGGCGCTTAGGTACGGCTTGGAATTCCAGGGCGCCGGTCGAATCAACGATCACGTTGTTATCAACAGGTGCAGGTGGAATGTCGATTGGACGCGAACCTGGGGCCAGGATCACGTTTTCGGCTTCGATGACTTCAACCGAACCGTCTGGCTTGGTGACTTCAACTTTCTTGCCGGCCAGCAGCTTGCCGTGGCCTTGAATGGAAGTCACGCCGTTGGCCTTGAACAAGGTGGCAACGCCGGAAGTCAGGCCTTTGACGATGTTGGCTTTACGGCCGACCATGGCTGGCACGTCCATGGTCACGCCAGCATGGTTGATGCCGTGGATCGCGAAGCCGTCTTGGGCTTCGTGGAATTTCCAGGAGCTGTCCAGCAGCGCCTTGGATGGAATGCAACCTACGTTCAGGCAAGTACCGCCCAACGCCAGTTTGCCTTCCTTGTCGGTGTATTTTTCGATGCAAGCAGTGGAAAGGCCCAGTTGCGCGGCCTTGATGGCGGCAACATAGCCGCCAGGGCCTGCACCAATCACTACAACGTCAAATTTCTGTGTCATGAAAATAGATCCTCTATTTGCGACAAGCTTCTAGTCACACGTTGCAAGCCAAGCTGCTTTTTCCTACAGCTTGCAGCTCGCAACGTGCAACTGCTTCTATCAGATGTCCAGGAGCAGGCGAGCCGGGTCTTCCAGCAGGTTCTTGATGGTCACCAGGAACGTCACGGCTTCTTTACCGTCGATCAGGCGGTGATCGTAAGACAGTGCCAGGTACATCATTGGGCGGATCACGACTTGGCCGTTGATGGCCATCGGACGCTGGATGATGTTGTGCATGCCCAGGATCGCGGCTTGCGGTGGGTTGACGATCGGCGTCGACATCATCGAACCGAAGGTACCACCGTTGGTGATGGTGAAGGTACCGCCGGTCATCTCGTCGATGGTCAGCTTGCCGTCACGGGCTTTCTTGCCGAAGCCAGCGATGCCGCCTTCGATTTCGGCCAGGCTCATCAGCTCGGCGTTACGCAGGACTGGAACCACCAGGCCGCGGTCGCTGGAGACGGCAACGCCGATATCCGAGTAGCCGTGGTAAACGATGTCGCCGCCGTCGATGGAAGCGTTGACTGCCGGGAAGCGCTTCAGCGCTTCGGTGGCCGCTTTCACGAAGAACGACATGAAGCCCAGGCGCACGCCGTTGTGGGACTTCTCGAACAGGTCCTTGTACTTCGAACGCAGGGCCATGACTTCGGTCATGTCGACTTCGTTGAAGGTGGTCAGCATCGCCATGATCGACTGAGCTTCAACCAGGCGCTTGGCCACGGTGGCACGTACACGAGTCATCGGTACGCGCTTCTCGGTGCGGTCGCCAGCGGCAAACACAGGCGCAGCGGCAGCAGGCGCTGCAGCCTTGGCAGGTGCGGCAGCCGGAGCGCTCTTCTTGGCTTCAACGGCGGCAACCACGTCTTCCTTCGTCACGCGGCCGTCTTTGCCGGTGCCCTTGATGGAAGCCAGGTTGATGCCGTTTTCTTCAGCCAGTTGACGCGCAGCCGGTGCAGCGATTGGGTCTTCGCCACCCGCAGCCGGTGCAGCAGGGGCAGAAGCAGCCGGTGCAGCGGCAGCAGGAGCAGGAGCAGGAGCGGCAGCAGCGCTGCCCTCTTCGATCGAACCCAGTACCTGGTTCGACAGAACGGTAGCGCCCTCTTCAGCAACGATCGCGCCCAGCACGCCGTCAGCTTCGGCCAACACTTCCAGAACGACTTTGTCGGTCTCGATGTCGACGATCAGGTCGTCACGCTTGACGGCCTCGCCTGGTTTCTTGTGCCAGGTGGCAACGGTGCCATCGGCAACCGATTCCGGGAATGACGGGGCTTTGATTTCGATAGCCATTATCTGTAGGTCCTTAAAATTCGGTTTCAGTCAGCGCGAAGGCGTTAAACAGTGAAAGCATCTTGCAGCAGTTTTTCCTGCTGCTCGGCGTGCATCGACGCATAACCACAGGCAGGTGCAGCAGAAGCATCACGACCGGCGTACTCAAGGACCAGGGCCTTGTTGTGGTTGCCGATGCTGCGACGCAGATGATGCTGGCTGCTGTACCAGGCGCCCTGGTTCATCGGTTCTTCCTGACACCACACCACGTTCGTGAGGTTGGTGTAAGGCGCGATGATCTCCATGAGGTCATCTTCCGGGAACGGATAAAGCTGCTCGATACGCACGATGGCGATGTCTTCGCGGCCTTCGGCACGGCGTTTTTCCAGCAGATCGTAGTAGACCTTGCCGCTGCACAGGATCAGGCGAGTGACCTTGGCGGCGTCCAGCGTGTCGATCTCTGGAATCACGGTCTGGAACGAACCTTGGGCCAGATCTTCCAGGGTCGAAACGGCCAGTTTGTGACGCAACAGCGACTTCGGCGTGAGCACCACCAGCGGCTTGCGCAGCGGACGGATCACCTGGCGGCGCAGCAAGTGGTAGATCTGGGCCGGGGTCGTCGGCACGCACACCTGAATGTTGTGCTCGGCGCACAGTTGCAGGTAACGCTCCAGACGGGCCGAGGAGTGCTCCGGGCCCTGGCCTTCATAACCGTGTGGCAGCAGCATGGTCAGACCGCACAGACGGCCCCACTTGTGCTCGCCGCTGGTGATGAACTGGTCGATCACCACTTGGGCACCGTTGGCGAAGTCGCCGAACTGGGCTTCCCAGATCACCAGCGCATTAGGCGTGGTGGTCGAGTAACCGTATTCGAACGCCAGTACGGCTTCTTCGGACAGGAACGAATCGTACAGGTCGAAACGTGGCTGGCCTTCGTACAGGTTCTGCAACGGGATGTAGGTGCCCGCGTCTTTCTGGTTGTGCAATACAGCATGACGGTGCGAGAACGTACCGCGGCCGATGTCCTGGCCGGTCATGCGGATCGGGTGACCTTCAAACGCCAGGGTCGCGTACGCCATGGTTTCGGCGTAACCCCAGTTGATCGGCAGGCCGCCGGCTTGCATCTTCTGACGGTCTTCGTAGATCTTTGCAACCTGGCGCTGTACGACGAAGCCTTCGGGAATTTCCAGCAGCTTGGCGGACAGTTCCTGCAACGTCTTCAAATCGAACGAGGTATCGTGACGTGCAGTCCAGGTGTGACCCAGGTAGGGGCGCCAGTCAACGAACAGCTCTTTGTTCGGTTCCTTGACCAGGCTTTTCACTACATGCAGGCCGTTGTCCAGCGCGTTGCGGTATTCGTCGACTTTCGCCTGAACACGCGCTTCGTCAACCACGCCGGCCTTGGTCAGGCTTTCGGCGTACAGCTCACGGGTGGTGCGCTGCTTGGTGATCTGCTGGTACATCAACGGCTGGGTGCCGCTTGGCTCGTCCGCTTCGTTGTGACCGCGACGGCGGTAGCAAACCAGGTCGATGACCACGTCGCGCTTGAACTGCATGCGGTAGTCGACAGCCAGTTGGGTCACGAACAGCACGGCTTCCGGATCATCGCCATTCACATGGAGGATCGGCGCCTGGATCATCTTGGCAACGTCGGTGGCGTACTCGGTGGAGCGCGCATCCAACGGGTTGCTGATGGTGAAACCCACCTGGTTGTTGATGACGATGTGAACGGTACCGCCGGTCTTGAAGCCACGGGTCTGCGACATCTGGAACGTTTCCAGGACCACGCCTTGACCGGCGAATGCCGCGTCACCGTGGATGGAAATCGGCAGCACTTTCTCACCGGTGGCGTCGTTACGACGATCCTGGCGAGCACGTACCGAACCCTCGACCACTGGCGAAACGATTTCCAGGTGGGAGGGGTTGAAGGCCATGGCCAGGTGAACTTCACCGCCGGTGGTCATCACGTTGGACGAGAAGCCCTGGTGGTATTTAACGTCACCGGAACCCAGCTCGACCTTCTTCTTGCCTTCGAACTCGTCGAACAGCTCACGCGGGTTCTTGCCGAAGGTGTTGACCAACACGTTCAGGCGACCACGGTGAGCCATGCCGATCACGATTTCCTTGGTGCCATAGGAACCGGAACGCTGGATCAGCTCGTCGAGCATCGGAATCAGGCTTTCGCCGCCTTCCAGGCCGAAACGCTTGGTGCCTGGGTATTTGGTGCCCAGGTATTTCTCGAGGCCTTCGGCCGCGGTCACGCGCTCCAGCAGGTGGCCGCGCACATCGGCGGACAATACCGGACGGCCACGCACGCCTTCCAGGCGGTGCTGGAACCAGTGGCGCTGCTCGGAATCGGTGATGTGCGTGAATTCAGCGCCGATGGTGCGGCAATATGTCTGCTGCAACGCTTCGTGAATTTCGCGTAGGCTCGCTTCCTCTTTGCCGATGAACAGGTCGCCGGCACGGAAGGTCGTATCAAGATCGGCATTGGTCAAGCCGTAATGATTGATCGACAGGTCTGCAGGTGCAGGACGCTGCCACAGCCCCAGCGGGTCAAGCTGGGCTGCCTGGTGGCCACGCATACGGTAGGCCTGGATCAGTCGCAGTACTTCAACTTGCTTCTTCTCATGCTCACTGCTCACGCTGCCGGCGGAAACCGGTTGGGCGCGGCGCTGGTTCTTTGCCAGCAGCACGAACTGATCGCGAATTGTTGCGTGCGATACATCGGTGGCAG